>NZ_JBFUAY010000088.1:0-24132 GCF_056406015.1 Rhizobium sp. P1_E1
TCTCATGCCAGCGGACGTCCGGTATCGGCTGATGACCAGATTGTCGGTTTTTGGATCGCGAGGCCTCGTGATCCAGCACCCACTGGCCAGCTGCAGAGCTTGTTTTCCGGCTTTCCCTCGTGACCACAAGAAGATATTCGCCATCGCCATCGCGATAGCAAAAAACACCCTGGCACTCGTCGGTAACTTTTCCGCTTCCTGAAACGATCTCGCGCAACTCAATTTTCTGGCCGGTGGTTCGATCCGTCAGGGAAGACGCCTCGGTCTGATATTCGAATTGCTCCCAAATCGACCGGTTTAGGAAAGGCGGATCGTCGTTGAAAATATACGATATCTCATCACGATCGTAGCTCTTCCCTTCCTGCGCTTCTTCTGCAGTAACGAGATCGACTCTGACAGCAGTCCCGGCAGCGGAAACCATCTTGTGAGCCCGAACCCGCTTCGGAGGTTGAATGCAGATTTCTTTGGCGGGGTCCTTTATGGAGCTGCGATCACAAAGGTAAAATCGTGCTTCCTTCCATTGCCACACGGCGTTGTCACAAAGGTCGCGGAATCGATCCAGAAAGACCAGTGGAAAGTTTCCGAATTCCCTCTTCAGACTGCCCTTTGCGCCTTCCCAAGGAAAGTCGAATTTGAATGCTGTTCCCCGTCTACGATCGATAGTTCCGAGAAGCACTTCGTTGCCGATCCGGAACGTCCAGCCGGCTTCTTCGGCATGGACAGAAATTCGATCGGTGATGATGTCCTCATCAATGTAAAGCCAAACTGTCCGTCCGCGGATCTGGGACAGAGGAACGAAAACGCGATCACCTGACTGTAGATGCGGGCGATGCGGCAGGAGGCCGAAAACCAGATTTTCAACCTCTTCTGGCTTTGCCGCAGCGAACCTTTCGCGCGTCGCGATCTCCTCATCAACCGCCGCCTGCCGAGCTGGCGGGAGAAAGGACCACCGGCGGGTTGGCTCTTCCGAAAGAACTGGCGATCGTAGAACAGCGTTGCGGCCCAAAGCATCGAGATAGGCCATGCTAAGAGTTCGGTAGCATTCCTTACGCCATTGTCCTTTGTGCCAACCACCGTTGACTGCGATCAAGGCGGGCCGGAGACCCGTGGCCTCCCATTTTGGCCAGCAGACCAAGGCATCGCAAATCAATCGATCGATCTCGATCCATTCTCCATAGTCCAATGCGCCAATGCCGAGTTGCTGCAAGGAAAAGGCGTAATCAAGACGCCAGATTAAGAGGCGGGAACCGGAAGGGTTAAAAACATCACGCTGCTGCACGAACAGTTGTATTGAACGATTGGCACCTGACGCTTCGAACCGCATCCAGCGCCTGTCGTTAGAACTCTCTCTGCCGCGTTCATCATCCCGACTGACGAAACCGAGAAAGCGGACGGATGCTCCATCGCTCCGAACGAGACGTTCCTCTGCTTCGCGAACAGACCACCATCCGAGCACCGGACTAGCTTGTGGTTGCCCAAACGATTTGACGCTCATCGCGAGGGCGGCCTCGAATGAATTGCTTTCAATTTCTCACCCATAGCTACAATTTGTGGTTTCGTCAGATTCAAGCAGAAACATCCCAAAAGAGTGTTGCCAGAATCGTTAGAGTCTCTCTCACTTCGCAAGAAGCAGATGACCGCTGAAACCCATTTCAAGAAGTCTGCACAGCGGCGTCCCCTGTTGCCACTCTTTGACTTCGGACGAGTGGGCAGCTCGGAGACTTATCCGTGTGCTTCTTCCTCCGCGATGCTGGCCGGCGCTGCATTCAGAATAGCCGCTCGACACATCGCCCGGTCTCCCACTGCCTCAGGAAATTTGCTTCCCGCGCAATCCAGCCGACGGCCTCGCTTCCCCATTCCTGCGCCCGGCTGGCATATTCGCCCATCAGCCAGATGTGGCGGACGATCACGAACCGATGGGCGGCTTCGAAGTCATCAGGCGTGATCGGTCGGACGGCCCGATAGCCATCAACGAAGGCGTCCCACATGGCGGTCGACCTCCGGCCGAAGGATGTTTGCGCCCACAAAAACACCGACAGGTCGTAGGCGAGGTATCCCGGACCGCCGTCGTCAAAGTCGAAAAATACGGCTTCGCCTGCGTCGTTGATCCGCGCATTGAAGCCGTGACAGTCACCATGGCAATAAGTCCAGCTTAGATTGGCGAAGGCTTCAATCGCCTTTGCGGTCCGCGCAGTGATGTCTTCGAGATCGCTGCGGACGTCGGCGTCTTCCACGACGCCGCTGTCGCCTATGCGGGCGAGGGGCCGATGCAGCAAGTGTTCGAGATCAAGCCGATAGAGCGCTCCCTCCGGCTGGAATGTCTCTGCTGCGTTGTGCATCAGAGCAAGCGTCTTGCCGTTGGCCCGTGCATCGCCGGCATCCGCCGTATCCGGCTTGCGGCCGTCGATCGCCCGGAAGAGTACTGCCTGGCGCGCACCCTCCGGCGCCTGTCCCTGAACGAACAAGCGGCCCCCGCGTGTCGGGATGGGTGCTGCGACCGGAACGCCCGATTGCGAGAGATGCGTGAGGAAAGCCGTTTCGGTCCTGACGTCGGCCGGGCCACGGGCGCGGCGATGAGAAAGCCGGAACACGTAACGCTCGCCGTTGCTCCCGAGGGCAAGGTACACATCATTCAAGCCGCGTTGCAGCATCCGGCAGGAAACCGGCCCTGCAGACGGATAATGCTGATCGATGAACTGTCCGATAGCCGCAACCTGCGGGGTCGAATAGAGCGGATCGAAGTCGAGCATGGGCGCTGTACCATCGGGCTTTGCTGGCAGGGTGCTTCCGCGGTGAGAGGTGGCCGCCGCAGGCATGTATGATTGCAATAAGCTGCTGTCGGGATAAGGCAGCTTGATCTGCGCAACGCCGGGATTGCTCGCGGCGGCCATTATCCGCCGAGCAAACCTAAGCGGGCGCTCCGGCGGAGCCGGGCACTTCGCCAAATCTGTTGGGATTCTTCGAGCCAGGAGTGAGGATGATTGCAAGATGGACCGCCAGCAGAAAGATGCCCGTGAGAATTGTCGCGGTCAGGGAGCCAACTGCCTCGTAATAGCCGTAGACCAAGTGAAGCACGAAGACTGAAGGGGTCCACCAGCCGCTCTGATCGAAGTCATGAAGTCGCCTCACCATCAGGCAAAGGCTGGCGATGATAGCCAGCACATAGGTTAGCGCGACTAACCCCTGAACCATTGAAAACGCCGGCCGAGTTCCGGCCAGCGTCAGTAGGCGAGTGAGCGCGAATACCGCGGCCGCGGCGATAGCGATGGCTGCCACGTTGAACAGGAAATAGCGAAGACGACCAAGCCTACCCTGTAACGAGAATGTTTTGAGCATTGTGTCGCGATCTTTCAGATTCGCTTGTCGCGCTTTACCATGAATTTCAGGAGTTGACCTCTATACAGAGGTTGATGGCTGTTGACTGCTTATTCTGGGTCTACTGTAAATGGCGCACCACCATAATGAGACTTCGTGTCGCCCTTTTCCGTAATCGAAATAATCCACTGGCAGACCAGCCGCGAGCTTAGCATCCGACATTGCCTTTCGTTCCGCCATGCATGAGTTATCAAGCATTGAAGCGACTTTTTGCGGATTTTTGTTTGAAACAAGATACGATTTTGTGGTCCGCTCCAAGCACTTGCCCAATGCACTCCCGGCTGACCCGACGCGGCGTATCTCTGGGGTGTCATAGGGTGAAGTAGCACACGACGCTAGAGCCATTACAACGCTCAGAATAATGATCGTATATCGCAATACATTCCCCGCTAAAATTGAAGTCTTGTTGAGACCAGCTTCGCCATCGCTACCACTGAAGCCCATGTTTCAACACCCGCAATCGAAGATTATCGCTCAAGACTGGTGCCATCATCCACCTCTCCAAATTGGATCTTGAATCAGCTTCGACCTGCGCAGTCACTTCACAATCGATTCATCGAGCGCAAGATCTATTCTAGGCGACCTCCGTCGGCAGCGGCCATTGGGGGCTATGCTGCTCTATCTCTTTGTTTTCACGCAATTCCGGACGGAAAACCGCTTCGCACTTTTCCTGGAATTCCTCTAGGGGCGATCAGTCCGTCTTCGGCTGCCCGGGAGGCTGGCCGTAAGCCGTCAGAATGGCCTTGATCAGGCCCGGGAAGCGTTCGTCCAGCTCGGTGCAGCGCGTTTGATTGCGCATCTCCACACCCTGGCGCTCGCTGATGATCAGCCCGGACTCGCGCAGCACCTTGAAATGGTTGGACAGCGATGACTTTGGAATGACGCGGTCGCCGAGATCGGCAAGGGCAGAGCACGTCCCGCCACTGCTGGCGCCGGCAAGCTTTGCATAAATGGCAACGCGCTCCGGATCGGACAGCGCATAGAGGATCGCCTCGGGCTTGATGTCCTCCAGGGCTGGGTGAAAGAGCGGTCTCATGAATTTTTATATAGCGTCCCTTGACATCGAGATCAACAGTTCCGAATTTCCGAACTATGGAACAAGCTTGCCAATCCCGGCGGCTATCCAGATCGGAAGGAATGAGAAATGGCTAAGCTCACAGGAAAGGTCGCTGTGGTGACGGGCGCCTCCAAAGGCATTGGCGCTGCGATTGCCAAGGCACTCGCAGCAGAGGGTGCGCAAGTGGTGGTCAACTACGCTTCGAGCAAGGCGGGCGCGGACGCCGTCGTTGAGGCGATCGGTGCGGCCGGTGGCAAAGCCATCGCGGTGCAGGGCGATGTTTCGAAGGCCGGTGAGGCCCAGGGACTGGTCGATGCTGCGGTCAGGGAGTTCGGCAAGCTCGACGTGCTGGTCAACAATTCCGGCGTCTATGAATTCGCGCCGATCGGTGAGGTGACCGAGGAACAATATCGTCGCATGTTCGACGTGAATGTTCTGGGCGTTCTGCTGACCACCCAGGCCGCGGCCAAGCATCTCGGCGAGGGCGGCAGCATCATCAACATCTCGTCGGTGGTCACCAGCCTGGCGCCGCCAGACTCTTCAGTCTACACGGGCACGAAGGGCGCCGTGGAGGGCATCAATAGCGTGCTTGCCAAGGAGCTGGGGCCGCGCAAGATCCGCGTCAACGCCATCCTGCCGGGGATCGTGGAGACCGAGGGTACGCACTCCGCAGGCGTCATCGGCTCGGATTTCGAGCAGGCTTTGGTGGCGCAGACGCCGCTCGGCCGCACCGGCCAGCCGGACGATATCGCCGGTGTCGCGGTCTTCCTCGCTTCCGACGATGCCCGCTGGCTGACCGGCGAGCGATTGGCCGCCAGCGGCGGTTTCCGCTAGAACAGGATGATGTGAGGCCGGGTCGGCCTCAAATCTGAATCCTGTTCTGAATTAAACGGCTAAAGCGCGTCGTGCAAAACTGTGCAGCGGTTTTGCGCGACATGCTTTAATAGGGCGAGACGCACGCCCGTCGCGGACCGTTGTAGGGCTGGAACGTGTCGTCGTAGGCCCGGTAAGACCGGTAGCGCGCATAGCACCAGCTCGTATGTCCGTTGCCGCCATAATAGGCCTGGCGGTAATAGCGCGGACGGTACAGGGTCGACCCGTAGTAGCGCGGAGCACCGTAATAGGCGGATCCGTAATAGCCCTGGCCGTAGTAACCCCGATTGTAGTAGCCCTGACCGTAGTAGCCTTGACCGTAGTAGCCTTGGCCGTAATATGGCTGCGCCAGCATTCCGCCGATGATTGCGCCGGCCGCGAGCCCGCCGAGTCCCCAGGCCCAGCCGTTGTTACTACCGTGGTGTCCATGCCCGTAGTAGCCGCCATGCCGGTAGTAGCCGCCATGGCCGCCGCCGTGATGTCTGTACTGGACCGGCTGCGCCTGTGCGCCTTCGATCTTCGGCACGGCAATGGTGGGAAACGCCATGGCCGGCGGGACGCTCGTCAGCGCCGTCACCAGCGACAGGGTAACGATTGCTAACCTTTTCATTGGCTCATCTTTCCTTCTACAGCACCGCGCGTCGAAGTCGGCGCGCAAGGACGTTTCAGCCCTCTAGGTAAACTGATCGATTTTACTCTAAAATCGACTTTGATTCGAGGAATTATGCATGAGCAGGGCAGCTTTCTTCGAAGGAGGCTCCCGGCGAAGGCATGCTCCGCCCTCGTCATCTCATAGGAGCCGGTGCACGCTCCCTGAATCATGCGCCGCGGAGCTCGTCGGAGACGCCGACAAAGCGCTGTTATCACCGGCCGATAGTGACAAGGTGTCGAATACCGGACAGAGCCCGAGGCCGAGCTCGCGAAGGCGCGAAAACCGGTTCTAGGAAGACTATCCCGAGGTTTCCAGGCGGCGATCGCCGCGCAGAAGGTTCAACCAGGCCTCCGACATTTTCTCCGCGCCTGTGCCCCCGATATGGCAATCGTCGTAGCGGTCGTCTCCATCGAGCAACGCGTCAGAATTTACGCCCTCTCGGATACCGTGGCCGCTTTTTGACAGGGCCAGTTGCGCCCGTACTATCGCATTGTCCGGAATATGCTCCTTGAAGCCGCCGTTGCTCGGTTCGAGGCATTTCGATGCGATCGAAATGTAAACGGGTGCTTCGACGCCGTGCTGGCGCAACGTGTCAACCATCGACATGAAATATTCCTGATAGGTCTCCGCAGTGGTGCCGATAACGAGGTCCTTCTCTCCTTGCACCCAGAGGACGTTCGTTATCCGATAACCGGAATCCTGAAGCTGTTTCACGGTATCGACCAGCACGGGATTGAGGTCACCGCCTTTCGCCCATCGTGCGACCTCAGATCCGGAATATGCGAGAGGTGCGAGGATAACGCTGTCATTTTGTCCCGATGCGATCAAATTGTTCCCAAGAAGCGTCCAGTACTCTCCCTTGGTATCGGTCGATCCAAGAAGTGGCGAGGCGGCGATGAAGCACCGTTTGTCAAAGGCGTTTACAACGCGAGCGCCATAATTTGACCTGTGCCGTTGTCCACCGTCGTTGGCCGCGTTCGATTGACCGAGAACGAGTAAGACAGCAGTTCGGTCAGTTTGAGTCGGGCAGGTCACAAGCGTTTTTGATTCATCCCCGATGAGTCGTTCCTTGTCGTCGAAAGCATAACGGCTTGGAGCCGCCGCCTTCTCTCCGCCAACCATTGTCCTCAGCGCGGAAAGTTGTGGCCAAGGAAAGATCTCATGTCTCGCGCTCATGCCGCCGAGAAAGTACATGGCGATCAAGGCGGCAAGGCCGACTGCCATTGTTTTGCGCATGCCGTTGACTTTCAAGCGTCATCCGACGACACACCGCCACATCTGCTTGCCTCGGGCATGATCTTTAAAAAAGAGAATTCGTCGCGAAGATCGAGCCCATTCCACGACTAGTTCGCGTGGCGTCGCCGAAGTCTGCTCAAATATAGACCGGACCGGGGATTTCAATAATCCGGTTGGGTGAGAGATCGTGCCTGCTGTGCAGCCTGCAGTTCCATGGAGAAACTCTCGTTGCGCGTCCATCCCAATAGGGCGGGTCCAGATAAAACAGCGGGCCGCCGATCGTACGCGCGATAAAGCGCGCCGGGGCCGGTCTCCAGCGGACCGCGAACTGCTGGCAAGGGAAAGCTCTGAGCATGGCCGCAACACAAGTAACAAAGCGGCTGGTCATGGGTTGATCCCCGACCAGCCGCCGTGTGTCAGGCGCCCTTTGCCGCCGTCACGGCCGCGAGCAGAATGCCGGCGGTCTCCACCGATGAACCGGGATTCTGCCCGGTGATCAGCAGGCCGTCCTGGACGGCATAGGACGACCAGTCGTCGCCGCTGGAATAGACGCCGCCATTCTCCTTCAACATGTCCTCGACGAGGAACGGCACCACCTGGGTCAGGCCGACGCCGTCTTCCTCGGAGTTCTTGAAGCCGGTGACCTGTCTGCCCTGAACCAGCGGCGTGCCGTCGGCAGCCTTGACGTGGCGCAGCACACCCGGTGCGTGGCAGACAAAGGCGACGGGCTTGCCGGCCTGATAGAGCGATTCGATGAGGGCGATCGAATTCTTGTCTTCCGCCAGATCCCAAAGCGGGCCATGGCCGCCCGGATAAAACGCGGCGTCGTAATCTTCATCGGAGACCGAAGCGAGCGTTACGGTCGAGGCGAGCACGGCCTGGGCATCCGGGTCGGCATGGAAGCGGCGGGTCTGGTCGGTCTGGAAGCTCGGTTCGTCGCTCTTCGGGTCGAGAGGCGGCTGTCCGCCCTTGGGCGATGCGACGGTGACGTCGGCGCCGGCTTCGAGGAAGGCATAATAGGGGGCGGCAAACTCTTCGAGCCAGAAGCCGGTCTTCCGGCCGGTATTGCCGAGTTCGTCGTGCGAGGTGAGAACCATGAGGATTTTCATCTGGAGATCCTTTCGAGACAGATGTGATCGGTTGCTGTCGATGAGGGGATCATGCCTCGGCCATTCTCATTCCGGAAATTTATTTCTTTGATTTCAGATATGCGTTCGGCAATATATCTGGATGAAGTATGACCTCAACCTCCTGCCTGTCTTCGTGGCGCTCATGGAAGAGCGCAATGTCACGCGCGCAGCCGAACAGCTGGGCATGACGCAGCCGGCCGTCTCCAATGCGTTGAACCGCCTTCGCGAGACGCTGCGCGATCCGCTGTTCATCCGCGAGCGCTATGGCATGAAGCCGACTGAAATGGCGCAGGCACTTGCTCCAGTGATCCGCGGGGCCCTGGCGAGCCTGGATGACGTCATTCTCGGTCAGCAGGCATTCGATCCGGCGCGGGCGACACGGCAGTTCACCATCGCCCCCAACAGCTACGTCGAGTTCGTCCTGATGCCGGTGATCGTGGCGCGGCTGCGCGAATGCGCTCCCGGGATCAGGCTTCGCCTGACGCCCTTCGGCAATGATCTGGCCGAGACCGGCGCGATTTCAGGGGCGACGGAAATGGTGCTCGGCCGGATCGTCGAGCCGCCGGACAATATGGTCGTGCAGCATCTCATGGATGATGGACTGGCCTGCGTCGTGCGCCGCGATCATCCCGAGATCGCCGAAAGCATCTCGGAGGAACAGTATCAGCGGATGCGGCATGTCAACGTGCTTCCGCCCGGCCGGATGCGCGTCGGCCTGTTCCAGATGCTGCAGCAGGCCGGTCTCCGGCGCGACGTCTCGGTCTCCGTCACCCATTTCCTCGCGGCCCCGGAAATGGTGGCCGTCACCGACTACTGCGCGACACTGCCCCGGCTGATCTGTCATCGCCTTGCCCGCGACCCGCGTCTCAAAGTCCTGCCCGCACCGGTCGATCTCGGCAGCTTTCCGGTAGAGCTGGCATGGCATGTCCGCTATCGAAACGACCCGGCCCATCGGTGGCTGAGGTCGTTGATATCAGAGGTGGCAAAGGATGTTTCCGGCGCTCCGGCGGCAGAAGCGATGGCTGAAAATTGAAAACGCGTGTTCGAGACCTCGGCGAGCCCTTCATGGGCGAAATTGCCGGGCAAAAATCGGTGTTGATGGCACCCGATGATGTTGGGGTACGTCGCTGTTCCTGCTGCAGACGCCACCCCGCGCTCCGTCCTCCTCGGGGCCTGACCCGAGGATCCACTCTGGTCGCCTCGCGAGCCGCTCCCGGGCATTGCCTCCCACTACGACCGGGAAACCGCTCCCGTCCGTGACGGGATTTAAGGCCGGTTTCCTTGCAGCGCTTCCACAAAACGGATGACGTCACCGACCATTCTGTCGTTCAAGATATCGTTGTGACCCGCACCGTCATAGATCAACATCCGCTTGGGCTCGGGTGCGATGCGGTACAACGCCTGCCCTGAAGAAAGCGGGATGCTATCGTCAAGCCGGCCGTGGAGGAACAACTTCGGTTGTCCTACTTTGCCTATGTTGAGGTCCGAGCGAAAGGGATCCTTGAGAAGAACCTCGACCGGGAGGAACGGATAATGCGTCTGCGCAACCGACAGTACCGACAGGTACGGAGACACGAGAATGACGCCCGCGGCCGGCCTCTTCGCGGCGGTATTCACGGCGACGCCAGTGCCAAGTGACCGGCCGAGCACAATGATCTCGCTTCCGCCGTGTGCCGAAAGCCAGTCGAACGCGGCGATCCCGTCTGTCAGCAGGCCCTGCTCGCTGGGCGAGCCGGTCGATCCGGGATAGCCGCGATAGGAAATCGCCAGCAATCCAATCCTCCGCGTGGTCAGCGCCTGGGCGACAAACGCGTAATTGTCGAGGCGGTCACCGTTTCCGAAAAAGAGGAGCACGCAGGGCTTGTCGCTGTCGCCCTGGCTGTACAGTCCCTGAAGCATCTCTCCGTCGGGCGTCTTGATGTGGACCGTCTCGCCCCAACTCGCGTGCTCCGGAACAGGTGTGGCACCGGCTCCGGGGTAAAGCAGGGCTCGCTGAGACAGATAGATCAGACCCACGAGCGCCACGTAGGCGAAGACCGCCACCAGCGGCAAGATCAGCAAGTACCTTGTAGCGCTCACGACAAACTGTACCCGCCGGTTTGGCAATGACCAGAACGCTATGCGGCAACCGTGGCCCGTTGCGGCGTGGTGTGCTCAGCGCAGCGGCAATATAGGCACAAAGCGATCCTATGGAGAAGAGGCTCGACTGTTCGCCGCATCTGACCGGACCGCATGCGGAGGGCGCGCTCACCGGCTATGTTACCTATCCGCATTGGCACCCTGCGAATGCATGAGCTGCCATCTTCAGCGTCGAAGAGGGGTCGATCGCTGAACCTGCCTGGCCGGATCGATGTAGCCTCGGCGACAAAGGTGGAGTGCCGCCAACGCCTTTCACCCTGGCAAAAGGGGCCTTCGCCCGTGCCCTCCTAGGCCGGGAAAGGGTTTCGCCACGCATCCAGTTCTTCAAGCCGTCCGTACCACGTTTGGATATGCCGAAACTCGGCGACGGGAATCCCGGCGGCGGTTGCAAAAGGAAGTGCAGCGGCCAATGCGAAGTCTGCCACAGTCAGTGTCTTCCCGACGGCGACGCTGTTCTTGGCCAAATGATCGTCGAGCACGCGACCATGGAGTCGAAAACTCGTCTTCGCATCTTCGATCACGGCGACGTCAGGCTCCCCGCCGAACAACGGCTTGATCAAGGTTTCAAACCACAGCGTTGCACCGTGCCGGGTGAAATGACTGGCATCCCAACTCAACCAGCGCACCACGTCGATCTGCCGGTGGTCATGCGGCCAGAAATCCGATGCGACGCTGTCAGACAGCCTGCACATGATGGCGTTCGCTTCCCATAAAGTTCCGGCATCATCCTGCAGCACCGGGACTTTCCCGTTCGGGTTAAGCGCCAGGAATTTTGCGGTGCGCTGTTCTCCGCTTGCCAGGTCAACCCTGACGAACTCGACGTCGGCTTTAAGAAAACGGGCAGCGGCGCAGGCCTTCCGCGGATTGAGCGTCTCGCAATAATAGAGCTTCATCGCCGCCTTAGACATGATCCGGCCCTTCGGATTCAGTCCCGAGAAAGACGCTCAATCGCTCGAGACTTTGGGACCAGCCGGCTTCATGACCCTTAAGTGACGATGCGCTATCAAATCCACTCTGCCGAAAAGTCATTTCCGTACCTCCGTCGCTTTCCCTGAACGTGATGGTGACGACCGTTTCCGGGCTATTTTCGCCGGTTGCGAGTTCCCAGGCATGTGTGAAGACAAGCCTGTGCGGCGGCTCGACCTCCAGATATTTTCCGCCGACCCAATGCTCTTCTCCATCTGGCGCGATCAGACAGGCGCGGTGTCTACCACCGGGCCAGGCTTCAAGTCGGTCGCCCACCGCCTTGAAACCGTGAGGACCGCACCACTGTGCGAACGCTTTCGGGTCGGTCCATGCCCTGAAAACCAGATCGCATGGGGCATCAAACCTTCGTACAAGAACCAGGTCGCGGGCGTTGTCGGTGTCGGTCTCTGGATTAGTCATTTTCGTATCCTTGTACCTTGGACAGATAGTCATCGAGACGATCAAAGCTTTGATCCCAGAAGCGTCTGTAATCGGCGATCCAATCAGCAATTGTCTTCAACGCAGCCGGCTCGAGGACGCGGGGACGCGAATTCGCCTCACGGCCGGAGCGGATCAATCCGGCCTGTTCCAGGACCTTGAGATGCTTTGATATGGCAGGCTGAGACAACTCGAAGGGATCAGCGAGCTCGGCCACCGTCGCCTTGCCGTTCGCAAGGCGCCCAAGAATTGCTCGCCTCGTGGGATCGGCGAGTGCGGAGAAAATCGCATCGAGCTTGTCGTCCATATATCACCATGTAGCTATATAACCGAATGGATATATTCTGTTCAGCGTAATGTCAACGGTTTTGCATGGGCGAAATCACGGGGGCAAAAATCGGCGTTGATGACTCCCGATCATGTCGGGATACGTCGCTGTTCCTGCTGCAGGCGCCACCCCGCGCTCCGTCCTCCTCGGGCTTGACCCGAGGATCCACTCTGGCCTCCTCAATCAGCAGCGGGCATGGATCCCAGGCTCAGGGCCTGGGATGACGGAGGGTGGGGGCGGGTTTTCGATAACCAACGCGGTATAGGGTGAGGCTTGAGGCTACCGCTACAATCAGGTGGCGCCAGGAACCACATGATAGTGCTTCGCCCACGCCTGTCGGTGAAAGCGGCCGATCGTGCTCAAGTCGAGATCGCAGCAACAGCAATCAGGGTGACAAAGACACTCAGCGGCGCCAGGTGCGCATGGTCGCGGTGGCGTAGAACCGTGAAAACCGCAGCCGCGATGATGACCGCCCCAAGCGCCAGGCCGACAATGCGGCTGGCAGGAAGCGCAATCAGGACGGCGCTCGATATCTCCAGCCCACCCGTCACGATACCCCACCAGCGCGGGTAGCCCCACCGAGCGAATTCGCTTCGCGTCCCCGCCGTGCCGATGGCGTTGACGAGACCTGCGCCCGCGAAGGCGACAACCAGGAACCAGATGGAAAGAACGTGAACCATCTCAGTCAGCCCCGATCATCATGGGGATGGCGACCAGCACCATGATCACCGCCGTCAGGCCGTGAATGCCGAAGGCGCTCTTGGTGGAGCCTTTCGCTGCGAGAACGAGCAGCATGTCGCCCGCAGGGATCATCGCTTCGATCAAAAGCACGATGCCGACCTCCCGTTGGGAACCCCACACCATGAACGCCAGCACGAGTAATCCCGCGACGATATCGCGAACCCCCTTGAGGCGGAGCCACCAGGTGACGTTTGGGCCTTCTTCGGGAAGCGGCAGGCCGAAACTGCGCATCGTGGTCGTCGGGCTCGCAATATAGCTGGTGCCGATCGCGATAATAGCGAGGGCGAGCAGCAACCCAGCCCCGTTGGCAAGCCAAAGCATGAGACAATCCTTCTATCGTTGATACAAAATATAGCACTGCTAGATAAGATGCCTTAGCATTGCTAGCTAGTCAAGCATTGGTATAATCTCTGATGAGTGCTGGCCCTGCGAGGGCGTGGAGATTGAGCAATGGGGATCGCAGAGCGAAAAAGCCGGGAAAGGGCAGGGCGCGAAGAGCGCATTGTCGCGGCAGCACGTGCCGTCGCGGAGAATGAAGGATGGGATGCCGTGACGATCCGCCGCCTGGCCAAGGAAATCGAATACAGCCAGCCAATCCTCTATTCGCATTTCGCCAACAGGGACGCCATCGTTGCCGCGGTTGCAGTCGAGGGCTTCAAGGAACTCGCAACCGTTCTTCGGGAAGCGGCAGGCGGGGCGAACGGGCGACGAGATGCCCTCATGGACGTTGCCATGGCCTATTTTGCCTTCGCACTCAGTCGCCCAGCACTCTACCAGGCCATGTTTATCCTGCCGACCCAACTGCAGTTCGCCGAGGCCGAAACGAGATCGGAACTTCGGGCCGGTTTCGACGCCATTGCAGCAGCCGTGTCTCCGTTCTGTGCGGATGTGGAGATCGTGACCGAGACCTTCTGGGCAGCCCTTCATGGGCTTGCCGAGCTCGAACGTTCAGGCCGCATTCGGCCCGGCATGCGTGACAAACGCATCGCGCTTGTGGTTCAGGCGATCGTGGATGCGGGAGGAAACGCGCCCCGTCGCGGCTGATGACATCAGTCGCTTGGTGCATCGGCTACCGGATGTGGACTGCGCATCTTCAACAGAGAGCTGTCGCCGATCATGTCCGGATCTGTCGCTGTCCTTGCTCCACACGCCACCCCACGCTCCGTCCTCCTCGGGCTTGACCCGAGGATCCACTCCCGTCTCGATCAGCAGCGGGCAGGGATCCCAGGCTTAAGGCCTGGGATGACGGAGGGTGCGAGGTGCCCAAAGGATGATTCTGGCTACGGATTTGCAAGGCGCACACCGGCAACTTCCGGCCCGATGCGGACATCTGTTCGTTGTCGAGGGATGCGGCTGCTTTGCGCCTTCATGTCGGCCATAGAGGGCGGCTTCGCAGCTTCCTGAAAGCAGATCTTTGCTGGCGATCACGCTGGAGGTCGTCGTTGCGCCGGCACTGGCTATTTCATCCTCTGTGCAAATAGCGGCAACACGTTCAAGATCGGAGATTAATCACCGTCATTGTACGACACCGGCCCTGCGTAGCCCCTCCACGACGAGCTCGAAATCGGCGGGGTTCTTGAAGGGCAAGACTTTGCGACGGTATTCCAGGGAGTAGTCGGGATTGACGCGCATCACCTCTTGCCACGTCGCGCGAGCCTCTTCGAAACGGCCGAGGTGCCCGTAACAGGCGGCCAGAAGCGCGCGCGAGACATCGGTGACGGGGTTGCGGCTCACGCGCTGCAGCAACAGTTCGACGGCCTCTTCGTACCTTCCCAGTGGAAACAAGGCCAAGGCCTGAAAGTGAAGAACGACATCCGGAAAATACGGGTTGAGGACCCTCGCCCGATCGAAATAGGCGAGTGCCTCCTCGGATCTGCCTGAATAGATGAGTGCCTCGCCGAGGCCRACATGCCCTTCGGCGAAGTTCGGATTGAGGACGATCGCACGCTCGGCCTCGCTGATGGCTCTATCGTGCTGTCGCGAGTAAAGCTTGACCACACTCAGTGCCCAGTGCGCCACGGGATCGCTATCATCCCGCGCTACCGCCAGGGTCGCCGCCTCTTCGGCTTGCTCGATCGAGCGCTGCGGCAACGCGCTCCACCGGTTCAGGTAGTCGAGCCCGTGGGTAAGGGCGAGGAAGGCGTGGGCCGAGGCGAAGTTCGGGTCCAGTTCGACGGCACGTTGCAAAAGGTCGCGGGCGTCGCTGTTCGTTTGCTTCGTCAGCCGGTGCCACAGCTCCCGGCCACGCAAGAAGCAGTCATACGCCTCGGGGTGCCGCGTCTGCCCCGGCGCAAGTCTTTGCCGATCGCCCTCTGTCAGGTTGACCGCCAGCGCGCCGACGATCTGCTGCGTGACATCGTCCTGAACCGCGAATATGTCGGTGAGGTCGCGATCGAACCGCTCCGCCCATAAATGCCCGCCGGTGGTCGCGTCGATGAGCTGCGCGGTGATGCGTACCCTGTTCCCCGATTTGCGTACGCTGCCCTCAAGCACATACCGCACGCCGAGTTTGGTGCCCACCTCCTGCACATGGACGTTCTTGCCCTTGAAAGTGAACGACGAATTGCGAGCGATGACGAAGAGCTGCGACAGCTTCGATAGCGCCGTGATGATGTCTTCCGAGATGCCGTCGGCGAAGTAGTCCTGTTCGGCGTCACCGCTCATGTTGGCGAACGGCAGGACGGCGATCGACAGCTTCGGCAACGCTGCCGTCGCCGGTCGGCTCGTCGCGGTTTCCGAGGTCGCGGCTGCCTTGGTCGCTGCGCTGCCGACTTGCAGCGAATAGACCCGGATCGGCTCGGCGATGTTCTTGAGCTGCGTGCTGCCGAGATCGCTGACCGAGAGGTCGAGCCTCGCCTTGACTTGGCGATAGGCATCCTCGGACAGGCAGATCGCGCCCGCCGCGGCGACGCCCTCCAATCGCGAGGCGATGTTGACCCCGTCGCCCATCAGATCGCCGTCGCTTTCCTCGACGACGTCGCCCAAATGGATACCGATCCGGAACTCGATGCGACGGTCCTGCGGGACGCCGTCATTGCGCTCCACCATACCATTCTGCACCTCAATGGCGCAGCGCACGGCGTCCACCACGCTGCGGAACTCGACCAGCGCACCATCGCCGGTGCGCTTCACCACCCGGCCGTGGTGCACGGCGATCGTCGGATCGATGAGATCGCTGCGCAGTGTGCGCAACCTCGCCAGGGTGAGGTCCTCGTCAGCGCCGGCAAGCCGACTGTACCCGACCACGTCCGCGGCCAGGATTGCAGCCAGCTTTCGGTTCTCGCTCATGGCGCTGTCTCCTAACTTCCACGATAACAGGGAGACAGAGGGCAAGAAAGAAGTTTTAGCCGCTGCTCAGAGCGATCTTGGTTGGCCATGGCTCATGGGGACGCAGCCGACGTTACAGCCCCACGCAATGACTGCTCTGTCATGGGGCACCGAACGGAAGATCCCGCCCCCGATCGGCTCAGGCCCGCTTCCGCCGCATCTCTGTGACGCTCCGCCAGACGGCCGACACCAGGAAGTAGAAGGCGCCGAGGCCGGCATATCCGGCGATGTTGGCAATGGAGGGCGGTTCCGGCATTTGCGCCTGGGCGATGAAGAACGCGCCTGCCACCGCGGATTGGCCGCCGCTGAGGATCATCGCCCACTGGCCGCCATTGGTCTTCCAGCGCCGGACAGCGGTTCTAAGCTGCAGCAGGCCGGAAAAGATCGCCCAGAGGCCAAAGACGCCGAGAACCCAGTTCATGCTCATCGTCAGGGCGACGATCACGGCCGCTGTCGTCAGCGCGCTGACGGCGACGTTGATCGCCTGGCTGCGGTTGTTTGCAAGGCCACCATTGCGCGCTGCGTCGATGAGGTTGGCGGCGGCATCCCAGGCCGGGTAGAGGATCAGCAAACCAGCCGCGACGGCAAGCGACTGGCGGCCGGTCGTCAAGGCTGCTGCGACCCAGATTGCGGAAAAGGCTGCGCGGGTGAAGTAATAGCGCGTCAGCCACTCTTCCCTGTCGCCAGGCGCGACGGTGGTTTGATCGTTGGTCATCAAGATCTCTTTCCTGAATGTGATGGTGTTGGTCTGATAGGGACGGCTCACCGCCGGGAGCGGCGTCGTCCCTCATCGTGATTGCTTTCATGGGTTTGCCGGAACTGCCCGAGCGCCGACGGGCGGCTGCCGAGACGGTGTTCTCCGTCGTTCGGGTGCATCGGCTGCCGGTCAGGCAGCATTTTCTGGCAAATCGCCGGTCGAACCGGGGGCGGCCCGGCCGACCGGCGACGACGTGGTCACATGGGCGGGACCACGCCATTTTTGCCGACAAGCACCTGATGGGCGAGGGCGCCCGAGGCAGCCTTCTCGGCGGGGATGAAGACGACGGCGCCGGGAACGAGATCGTCATTTGTGGCCGGAGCGATGGTGACGACGGGCGTGCCGTCCGGAATGGCGATCGTCTTTTCCTTGCCGTGATAGGAGACGGTGACGGTGCGGCCATCGACGCCCTTGACGGCATCGGCCACGGTTGCGTTGGTCATGCTGCTGTTGGGCTTGAGGTCCCAGCCGTAGCTGCCTTCACCGGCACCTTTCATCGCCGGCGGGAAGATCAGCACCTCAAGCGCGCCGTCGCCACCGTCTGCGCTGGGCAGCGATGCGATGCCGACGAAGTCGCCCGGCTTGATGTCGGTGACCGCAGCATTTGCAACGCTCGCCAGCTTCCAGCCGTCGGCGAGGGTGACATCGACGGTCTCTCCCTCGCGGGTCTTCACCTTGAGAGCGGAACCGCTGTAGCTGACGATGCTGCCCCTGACATGGACCTGCTCGGGCTTCTGGTCTTCGGCCTTCTGGACTTCGGAACGGACAGGCGCCGCCGGAAGGGCCGCAGACGCGATGGCGGTGAGCCCCAGCACGAAGGCGGGGAGAATGTTCTTGATCATGTCGTTCTTCCTACTAGTTGGTAGTTTCACCGAACGTCGTTTGTCGCTCCGGGCTTTTATGCCGCCAGGAGCTCTATTGCGCGGCGGTCGGAGACAGCCGCTGCAAGGTGGGGGCCAGAATGGTGGCGAAGATCTCCGGGGCACCGTAAGCCCGGGCTGAAAGCATGGCGCCATGGACGGTGGCCATGAAGGCTTCAGCCTCGACGCGCGGTTCGCTCGACAGTTTCAAACTGCCGTCCTGAGCGCCCCGTTCCATCACCGAGGTCAGCCATGTCGACGCAAAGCGGAAGAAAGCCTTGACTTCGCCTGCGACCTCCGGCGGCAGCGCCGGCAGTTCGCTGGCCAGCAGGGCGCAGACGCAAAAAGGCCGGCTGGCGTCCTCGATGCACTGGGCCCAGTGGCCCGCATAGGCTTGGAGGAGCGCCAGCGGATTTCGCACCTGCTGCTCCAGGCCGGCGATCCCCGCCTCGGCATCTTCGCGATATCGCACGACAAGCGTGCGCACCAGGTCGGTCTTGCTGGGAAAATGGTGATGGATGCTGGCCTTGCGGATGCCGACGACGGCAGCGATATCGGCATAGCTGAAGCCGTTATAGCCTCCGGTCATGATCAGCGCGCGGGCGGAGGCCAGGATTTCGTCGGAGGTCGTCAAAACATTGCTCATGGGCTTCATCTACCTTCCAGTAGGAAGGCTGTCAAGCGGAAAGCAGATTTTCTGCCGTCAGCGGTCATCGAGACGGTGACAGGCTTTACCCTGACTCTGGTGAAAGCGATGGCGGCATCGGTTGTAGCGACCGGCCTTGACTCGCCTCGAAGACCAAGAACATAATCAGAACATCTAATATGCGGGATGGAGTTCCGGATGTGCGGTCGCGTCTATATCAAGACATCGCTTGAGGAGTTGGTGCGCAATTTCGCCTTCGCAGAGCGGGGCGCGGTCGATGCGCTCGGGAACCGATTTCCGCGCTATAACGGCGCGCCGACGCTGGACTATCCGATCATCATTCGCGACATGGTCCGCGAGCCTGATGTCATGGGGCCAGTGTTCGCCTCGGCGCGCTGGGGTCTGATGCCGGCATGGATGAAGCCGGGAGGGCGGCCGCCGCCGATCAATGCCCGCTGCGAGGGCATCAGTACCAACGGCCTGTTCCGCTCGGCCTACAGGTCTCGCCGTTGCCTGGTGCCGATCAACGGCTTCTTCGAGTGGAAGGATATCTTCGGCACCGGCAAGAACAAGCAGCCTTATGCGATCGCCATGGCTGACGGCTCGCCCTTTGCGCTCGCCGGCATCTGGGAAATTTGGCGCAGCCCGGAAGGCGTCGACATCAGAAACTTCGCAATCGTCACCTGCGAGCCGAATGCGATGATGGCGCAGATCCATGACCGCATGCCGGTCGTCCTGCACCGCGAAGATTACGAGCGCTGGCTATCTCAGGAGCCCGATCCGGCCAACCTGATGAAGCCGTTCCCGGCGGAGCTGATGACCATGTGGCCGATCGGCCGCAATGTGGGTTCGCCCAAGAATGACACGGCTGACATCATCGATCCGATCGACCCCGATCCGGAACCGACGCTGATCTGAATTCACCGGCTCGGGCGGGAGCCATCCATCAACCATGCGGTCAAAGAGATACCTCGCGAGAGGACAGGACGACGCATGCCAGAACAAATCACATGGAAATCGTGGGAACATGTCAGCGGCCGAGAAATCAAATACAAATGGCGGCACGCCTGGAAAGAGAAACCCGGCGACGATTACGTCGCTTTTGACGGCGATACCCAGATCGGCAGGATATTCCGCTCACAGGCAGGCGGAGGGATCGATAATCGATGGTTCTGGATCGTGGCGACAGACGGCAGCCATCGACTGGATTGGCCATCGGCCGGATACGAGGACAGTGCCTATGTCGCCTCAAGACGGCTGGAAATGATCTACGAGAGCATCAAGAGCGGGAAACGGAGGACGCACCCATGAGCATCGAAGGCCATTCGACTGCGCCGGGCGCCAATGTGATCGTTGARCATTATTGCGAGCACCGGCTTGCTGACGGCACACGCTGCAAGGAGTGGGGAGGCTGGGGAAACAGCCCATCCCCGGCCGTGCCAACGCGCTGGTGGTGTTGGGAACACTTCCCGCACAAGACATTCGAACAGGAACAGGCGCTCCGGCGTAAGCTGGAGGCGGCCGGGGGCGAGAAAATCATCCAATAAGAGCGGGCTGATTATCTCGATATCGTGGAAGCGGCATACAGATATTCTGCTATCAGCCGTCAGTCGAGACGGTCACAGACTTCCACGCCTCTATCTCATGCTGGAGGCGAACGATCCTGTCCGATACGTGTTTGAGGGCGTCGCTGCCGAGCAGAAGCTGCGGCGGCGGATTATCGGATTCGATGAGCTCTAAAACCGCGGCGGCCAGTTTGGCGGGATCGCCGCGCTGCTTGCCGCTGACGGCCTGTCGCGCCTTACGGATCGGATCGAAGAGGGCATCATAATCGGCGATCGACCGCTCGGTGCGGACCATCGATCGTCCGGCCCAGTCCGTCCGGAAGGAGCCGGGGCAAAGGGTCGTCACATGCACACCAAACGGGGCCATTTCTGCCCGCATCACTTCCGATATGCCCTGGAGCGCAAATTTGCTGCCGCAGTAATAGGCGATGCCGGGCATGGTGATCATGCCGCCCATCGAGGTGACGTTGACGATGAAGCCGCGGCGTCGTGCGCGAAACCCAGGCAGAAATGCCTTGGCAACGGCGACGGCGCCGAAGACGTTGACGTCGAACTGCCGCCGCATCTCTTCGATCGGCGACTCCTCGAGCACGCCCTCGTGGCCGTAGCCGGCATTGTTGATCAGCACGTCGACAGGCCCATGCTCGTCCTCCGCCTGGCGGACGACATCATCAATCCGGTCGAACTCGGTGACGTCGCAGACGACCGGCCGCAGGCCAGGCAGGGTTTTGGCGAGCGCTTGGCGCGACGCTTGCGAGCGCACGGTGCCGATCACCGTGTGGCCCGCCTGAAGGGCCGCAGACGCAATGCCGAGCCCGAAGCCGGAATTCGATCCGGTGATGAAGAAGGTCTTTCGTGACATCAGCGATATTCCTTGATTGAGGATGGAACTTGACAAATAGTATGGAGAAACCGGTGAATCGATTGCGGATTCTCTCAGAATGTTGCCAAATCCTATGATGGCTGATCGCGGCCTATCCAGGCGAGAGGAGATGGTCGCGTTGGCCGGGCGTCTCGCCCCGCGTCACGGATACAATCCGACCGCGCTTGCTTTCGTCCGCATATTGCGCACGGAAGCAGTGCTCCACGACATCCCGGTGCTCTACAAACCGGGCGCGGTTTTCGTCTTGCAGGGCAGCAAGCAGGGCATCCTCGAAGGCGAAGTCTTCCTCTATGATGAGGAGCATTATCTGGCGGTGTCGCTGCCCGTTCCGTTTCGGATGACGTCGACGGCCAGTCCCGAGCGGCCCTTGCTTGCGGTCTATGTCGAGTTCGATATGCAGATGGCGGCCGAGATCGCATTGCAGGTGGAAAAACATGCCGAACTGCCAGGCGACCAGCCGAGAAGTCTCGTGTCGAG
Source organism: Rhizobium sp. P1_E1 (assembly GCF_056406015.1). Lineage (NCBI taxonomy): Bacteria > Pseudomonadati > Pseudomonadota > Alphaproteobacteria > Hyphomicrobiales > Rhizobiaceae > Rhizobium > Rhizobium sp. P1_E1. The sequence continues at coordinate 21,451 of NZ_JBFUAY010000088.1, forward strand.
CAGCATGGCTGGCGATATCGAGGATGTCCTGCTGCGCCTGCTGACGGCGCTTGGCAGCAGCGTCGAGACGGATGTGCTTGGCGCCGGCATTCTGCGCGAACTGCACTACCGCGTCCTGGTCGGTCCGCAAGGCGGCGCGATGATCGCCGCCCTCCAGCAGAAAGGCAGATCCGGAAAGATCATTCAGAGCCTCGCCTGGTTGCGGGAAAACTATGGCCTGGAGATCGCCGTCGCCGATCTGGCAAGAGAGGTGGGCATGAGCGTTCCCTCCTACCATGTCCATTTCAAGGGGCTGACCGGCAACAGTCCGATGCAATACGTCAAAGCCATGCGGCTTCATGAAGCAAGATTGATGATCGCGCGCCAGACGAGAACGATTGCCGAGGTCGCGGTTTCCGTGGGCTACGCCAGCCCGGCGCAGTTCAGCCGCGATTTCAAACGGCATTTCGGGCGCACGGCATCGGAAGAGATCAAGTGGGTCCAGCGCCACCTTGGCGAACTGGGTGACGATCACGGCTAAAGCATGTCTCGCAAAAGTGTGCAGCGGTTTTGCGGCAAAGACATGCGGAAAAACAAAGACCTAAAGCGCGGGCCAAGCGAATCTGAAAGATCGCGACGCGCTTTAGGCCGCTTGGCGGCCGCCTGCGCAGCCGTCGGCTTCGCCAATCGCGACGTGGGGGGTCACGCGCCCGACGGTGCAACGGCCCGCAGCGCGGTCCTGACGATCGCATCGCCGAACTCCGGCGAGACCGGGCGATGGCCGACCAGCAGCCGGAAGAAGACCGGTCCGTAGATCATGTCGAGCAGCGCCTCCATATCAAGCGGCGGAACGATCTCTCCCCGTGCCAGAGCCTCCTCCAGGATGACACGACCCGCGTTGCGGCTCGACAGGATCACCCGATTGCGGAAGGCCTTGGTGAATTCGCTTTCCGGGTCGGCGGCCGCAAGTGCCATAGTGATCTGCCGCCCGCGCGTGCTCGCAAAGGCAGTCACCAGTCCGCTCATCTGCGCGCCGAGAGCCGCCTGTGCCGTGCCTCCTCCAACCTCCGCTTCCGGCAGCCGGTTGACCAGAAGCGCGGCCATCGCCAGTTCCTGCGCATTGGCCCAGGAGCGGTAGATCGTCGGCTTGCCGACGCCGGACCGCGCCGCCACGGCTTCGATCGTCATGCGGCCAAAACCTTCGGCCATCAGGATTTCATGGGCGGCCTCCAAGGCACGCCTCTGCGCGGCAGCGCTTGGCGGTCGCCCTCGTTTCCTCGCTGTTGCATTACTCTCTTGACTCATATCTTTACGATACGTAACGTTAATATATAAACCAGTCAAGGAGGATCGTCCATGCCGAGTTTTGCCCGAAAAGTGAGCGCCTACTTCATCGTCAAGGATGCGGCACGGGCCATCGACTTCTACAAGGAGGCTTTCGGCGCCACGGAAGTCTTTCGCATGACCGATCCTTCGGACGGGCGGATCGGCCATGCCGAGCTGCGTTTCGGAGAGACGCTGATGATGTTGGCAGACGAATATCCGGACTTCGGCGCCCTGTCTCCAGATACCGTCGGAGGCTCGCCGGTGACCTTCCACATGGACACGGTGTCGACCGACGAAGCACTGGCGCAGGCGCTGTCGGCCGGGGCGACGATGTTGCGCCCGGCGACCGACCAGAGTTTTGGCGAGCGGGTGGCGCAGGTGCTTGATCCCTTCGGTCATCGCTGGATGTTGTCGCAAACCATCGAGCAGGTCACGCCTGAGGAGATGCAACGCCGCTGGAACGAGGACATGTCGGCGTGAGTGCCGCAGCCCTTGAAGCGCTCGAGGAGGCTGAGCGCGCCTTCAACGCGGCGATGGTTTCCAACGATCCCACCCAGATCGGCGCCTGCATCACGCAGGATTGGGTGCCGGTGACGCCTGAGCGTGGCCCAATCCCTGCACAGGCTATTCTTTCGGCGATCGGATCCGGTGTCTTGAGCCATGACACGATGACCAAGACGACGCGATCGCCTGATGTGCAGCCCCTTGGAAATCCCTCCGATTCAAGACAAGATCATGCCGCTCTAGCTGGGGGACTCTGATGGAAAACCACGAGCCGTTTTTACGCGAGGCGATTGCGCTCTCGAAATCCGCGATGGACCATGGCGACGAACCGTTTGGCTCGGTGCTGGTGAAGGACGGCGAAGTCATCTTGCGCGCCGAAAACAGCGTCTTCACCGGCCGCGATATGACCAACCATGCCGAGATGAACCTGGTTAAACTGGCGGCGCAGCACTACGACACTGCTTTTCTCGCGGAGTGCACGCTCTACACCAGCACGGAACCGTGCGCGATGTGCTCCGGGGCGATTTACTGGTCGGGCATCGGGCGCATGGTGTTTGCCTGCTCCGAAACGCGGCTTGGCGAGATCGCCGGGATCGGGTTGAACGTGCCGAGCCGGGCGGTGTTGCAAACCGGCGCGCGCAACGTCACCGTGGTTGGCCCAACGAACCTCGAAGACGAAGCCGCCGAAGTCCATCAGCAATTCTGGCCGAAGCATCTGGGCAAGGCTTAGAGCGCCGTGCGTCCTTTCGGACGCACAAAGGACGTCCTAACACTTTCAATCCTCGCATCGGGCTTTCGGTCTCGACAGACTTGGGGACGGTCACCGCGGGGCCCGGCGCGATCGTCTACATGCCCAAGGGTGAAGCGGTGACC
>NZ_JBFUAY010000089.1:0-23784 GCF_056406015.1 Rhizobium sp. P1_E1
CCGTTCATGCCCGGCATGGCGACGTCTGAAAACAGCAATGCAACGTCGTTCCCCGCCTCCAGCTCCTTCAACGCGTCGATCCCGTTCGTGGCTTCGATCACCGAGTAGCCAAGCGTCTGCAGACGGCTGATCGTCACTCTGCGAACTCTCGCGTCGTCTTCGACGACCAAGATGGTCTCGGTGCCATGAGTGGGGGCGTCCTTGACCTGCTGCTCGTCCGGATGGGAATCCCTTCCACCATCGGCGCGAGGAAGGAAGAGGCGCACAGTCGTCCCCTCGCCAGGTTCGCTGTAGAGCTGCAGGTGCCCTGCGGATTGCTTTGCGAAGCCGTAGACCATGCTGAGTCCGAGCCCGGTTCCCGAGCCCGTCGGTTTCGTGGTGAAGAACGGTTCGAAAGCCCTCTCCCTCACCTCGGATGTCATTCCGGTGCCTGTGTCGGTGACCGAAATGAGGACGTATCTGCCGGGGCGGATCGCCGGATACATCCCGGCGTAGTCGGAGTCGATCTCGACGCCTGATATCTCGATCGTCAGACGGCCGCCGGCAGGCATCGCGTCTCTGGCGTTGATTGAAAGGTTGAGAAGCGCGCTCTGGAGCTGCGCCTTATCTGCCATGGCGCTCAGCCGCCGTCCAGGAATGATCGTCCTGAGTTCGACGGAGTCGCCGAGCGTCCGCTGGACGAGGTCTGAAAACTCTCCAAGGAGGGCGCCGACGTCCAGCTCCTTTGGTGCGAGGGCTTGCCGCCTTCCGAATGCCAGAAGCTGGGAGGTCAGTCTCGCGCCGTCGTCGGCCGCTGACTGCGCCTCCCGCAGCAGGGACAACTGCCCCGGTTCGGCAAGACGGGCCTCCAGCATTTCGAGATTTCCGCTGATGACGGCGAGCAGATTGTTGAAATCGTGCGCGAGCCCTCCGGTCAACTGTCCGACCGCCTCCATTTTTTGTGACTGCCGCAGCTCGGCTTCAATGCGGTGGCGGCTCGTCAGATCCCTGACGAAGCCCGTGAACGTCCGYTTGCCGCCGGCGACCGCCTCGCCGACCGAGAGCTCCATCGGAAAGGTGGTCCCGTTCTTCCTGAGGCCGACGACCACGCGCCCGTAGCCGATGATCCGGCGGCGTCCGGTCTGAATGTATGAATCCAGATATCCGTCGTGCGCCTCCCTGTCCGGAGACGGCATCAGCATCGAGACGTTCTGCCCGATGGCCTCGTGCGGTGAGTACCCGAACAGCTTTTCCGCCGCGGTGCTGAACGAGGCGATGCAACCCTTGTCGTCTATCACGATCATCGCGTCGGGGACCGTAGCTAGGATGGACTGGAGGTGTGCCTGCCGCTCCCGCAGCTCGTCCTCGACCTGCTGCTTGAGGGTCACGTCGTTGTTGGACTGGACGATGAGCGTGTGCGGATCCCCAAGTTCGAGAACGGTCCACCGCGTCACGATCGTGAGTCTGGCACCGTCCTTTCGCCGGTGCCCCACCTGTCCGGTCCAGGACCCGTTGTTACGCACTTCGGTCCGAAGCTCCTCCACGTCCGCCGGGAATCGCGTGTCCAGAAGATCGTGAACCACCTTTCCCACGGCCTCCGACGCGGACCACCCGTAGAGCTGCTCGCAGCCCGAGGTCCAGCGCTGGATGACGCCATCGAAGCCGTGGACGATCAGATTGGAGCCGTCGAACATGCGCACGATCCGGTCCAGGTCTGTCTCACTGATAGCGTGTTCCAGCATAGCGTGCTCCTGCGTCTACGTCCTCGAACACGTCGTCCGGGTCTTCGTCGGCGGTGCGGGCCAGTGCCAACCGGCTCGCAACCTTGAACTGATGCTTGTCCGCAGGCAATAGTATGCCTTTGGCGACCAGCTTGGTAAGCGTCCTCGACACGGTCTCGATCGTCAGGCCGAGATGGTCGGCGATATCGGCGCGGACCATCGGCAGACTGATCGTCCGGCCGTCCCGTCCCGCGCTCCGTTCCAGCCGATGCAGCAGGAAGGTGCAGACGCGTTGCTCGGCGTTCTTGTGCGACAGCAGGAGCATGTGGTCCTGCGCTGCGGAGATTTCGTCGCGAAGTTGCGACAGAAGCTGAAGCCGGAAATCAGGCACGAGTTGCAGTTCCTCTTCCAGCGTCCGCTTGTTCATTCGGGTGAAGGCCACCTCATCGATAGCCTCGCCTGCAAACATGTAGCGGTTGCGAAATGATAGTCCGACCAGGTCGCCCGCACCAAGAAAACCGATGATGAGGCGGCGGCCGTCGGGAAGGAACCGGCATATGCGGACGTTCCCGCGCACGATGCGAAACACGTGCCGGGCGGCGTCGCCCTCAAAGAAGATCGTGGTTCCCGACTGGGCAGTCTCGACGGTCTGGCGCATGAACAGCGGCGCGAAGTCGATCATTCCATGCGACAGTGGCCGTTCGAGTGACTGGATGTTTGATACCGCTTGCATGTCGTGGCTCCATCTGCCGTTGCGTGGCCTGGATTTGACCGAACGCTGATGACACCGGAATGCGAGAAGCGTAAGACTTGGTGCGATTGTGTAACAATCCGTAACAAGCGAAGAATGCTGGAATGACGAGCGGAACTGTCAGACGGACCCGCATACTTGTCGTGGACGACGATGTCCGGATCCAAAGAATGCTCGCGCAATATCTCGGCGAGGAGGGATTCGACGTCGACGTGGCAGGCAGCAGCTCACAGATGCGCGCCAGAATGGCGGGGGCGAAATTCGACGCCGTTCTGCTTGACCTCGTCATGCCGGGAGACTGCGACGGGCTCCAGCTCGCAAGGGAAATCCGTTCAGGGTCGGACGTTCCCATCATCATGCTGTCCGGCCGCGACGATGTCATGGACCGCGTCGTCGGTCTGGAGGTCGGCGCGGACGACTACATTGGCAAGCCATTCCATCTCCGGGAGGTGCTCGCCCGCGTGAGGACGGTCCTGCGGAGACGCACAGTTTCCAACGAAGCCGCACCCCCGGAAGCAGGCGTGCTCTTTTTCGCTGGATGGCGGCTTGACGTGGAACGGAGAGCGGTGACGAACCCGGCCGGGGACGAAGTGGCGATGTCTACGGGGGAGTTCGACATGCTGCATGTATTCGCCACCCATGCAGGGCGTGTCATGACGCGTGACATGCTGATGGACTTGACGCACAAGCGTGGCCGCGACGGCTTCGACCGCACCATCGACGCACTGATCGTCAGGCTAAGGCGCAAGATAGAGACGAATGCGGCAAATCCAAGCCTGATCAAGTCTGTTCGTGGCGTCGGATATCTCTTTACAGCAAGGCCGGAGACGGCTTCCGGTCGATCCTGAACATCAGGCCATGATCCCACCGACGAAATCGGTCTTCGCTTTCCATCTCTGAGAAATCACCTGGAAACTGCGCCCAGAACCGCATGTAGTCGCATCCCGCCGATCGCCTTCGAAGCGAGGTGAACAGGAGGTCCGTGATGGTCATGTCGTCAATGACGCTCGCCACCGCGAAGATCGGAACGTCCATCAATCGTCCGGCGATCGGATGCGCGCCGATCCGGTAGGCGGCCAGCCCACGCACATAGCCTGCCGGATCCTTTAACGAGACGAGCGTCCACCGATCGGCGTTCGCCACCACTTGCGCCCAATCGTCGGCAGAAAAGCACGGAGCCGCCACCTGAATCAGGCTGTAGGCGATCAGCGCATCGTCCAAGTGGAGCAGGCGGACGCAATATCCCGATGTCATGGCGGCTTTCCTCCTCGATTGAGAGGAAATGTTCGCATGGTCCGGCAGTTGGGGCCTTGTCCCAGGTCAATCCTCAGTCCGAGGAAACTCGAATGACAAAAGCCAGGGTGATTTGACGGTGATCAAAGACTGAGAATGCAATGGACTGTTCTATGTACGCGTCGCCGCCTGTGAACGACGGCATTCTTGAGAGAAGGAGAATGACAATGGCAGACTCTGCAACGAAACTTTCCGTAAAGACAGAAGCAAGGCCGGCGGCGCCAGTCGACCGCTGGTGGCCCCTCGACAGCCTCCGGTCCGAGATCGACCGCGTGTTCAACGACTTCGGCAGTCCGTCGATTTTCGACCGGGCCTTCAGCAGGATGCCGGCCGCGTTCTCGCGCGGCATGCTCGCCGTCGATCTCGTAGAATCCGAAAAAGCCTTCGAGCTGTCGGCCGAGCTTCCGGGCGTCGACGCCAAGGATCTTGATGTCACGCTCGCCGACGGTGTGCTCACCATCAAGGGCGAGAAGAACGAGACCAAGGAGGAAAAGGAAAAGGACTATTACCTTTCCGAACGGCGCTACGGATCGTTCCACCGAAGCCTGGAATTGCCGCGCGGCGTGGACAGCGAGAAGATCGAGGCGAAGTTCTCCAACGGCATTCTCAAGGTAACGCTGCCGAAGACGCCCGAGCGGCAGAGGAACGACAAGAAGATCACGGTCAAGGCGGCCTGACGGTCAACCCTCCGCTACGCCGAGGGGGTGGCGTACGGTGGGCGCGGAGAGAGGGAGGGGGCGACCCCTCCCTCTTTTTCAGTTGATGCGGATGTGGTTCTCGACGGTGGCAACGCCTGGAACAGACCAGGCAGTCCGTTCGGCGACGCCGCGCTCGTGCCAGGCGCGCACGCCGCCTTCGAGAACGACCTTGTCGTCCTGAACCTTCACCGAGATGCCGCCGGCGTCGACTTCGGCACTCCGTTTCAGCGCGTCCTCGATCCGACGGCGGACGTCCGGCACCGTTGGGCACGGCCGTATCGTCAGCAGATTGAGGACGCCGACCACGCCGCCGAGCTTCCTGACTGCACGTTCGGCAGCAGCCCTCTGGAACTGCCAGCGCACTTYGCCAGACAACGTCACCCAGCCGCTCTCGACCTTTACATGAACCGGTCCCTCCGGAAGCGCCGTGTTCCAGGCGATGATGTCGATCGCCCGCGATGCGATCTGGTCATCCGCATGCTGCTTGTGACCTACGCACCGCACCTCGATCTCCACAGCCACCGCCCGGACGCCCTTCACCCGCGCTGCAACGTCTTCCGCCGTCAGCTTTTCGGCATAGGTCGACACATGACCGGAGAGGGTCGCAATGCCATCTTCCACCGAGACGCCGATATGCGCGGCGTCGATGCTGGGTTCGAACGCCAGCTCGTCGAGTATGTCCTGTTGGATTCCTAGGTCCGTCATTTCTACCTCCTGTTGGGTTCCGAAGCCCGTTGGCCTCGCGGGGTATGATGCGCCGTCCAAAATTTCTGGCGTTGCGCTTGGTCAATTGAACCGGCGACGACCTGCATCTTCCCAATCGACCGAACGTCAGGCGAGCGCCGAACATGTCTTTGACCTTCGTCAACGTGCGGTCGTCCGGGGTGCCTTAAAGTGCCCGACAACACATAGGAGCTGTCATGGCCAATCCGATCCTTCACTTCCACGGCGCCGCGGGCTCGGTGACCGGATCGTGCTTCCTGCTGGAGACGGCCGGGGGGCGCATTCTCGTTGATTGCGGGATGTTTCAAGGGTCCAAATCGGAAAAGGAACTGAACTACAAGCCGCTCCCATTCAATCCCGAGAAAGTCGACGCAGTGCTGCTCACACATGCGCACATCGACCACTCGGGCCTGCTTCCGAAGCTCGCGAAGGCGGGATATGGCGGGCCAATCTTTGCAACGGCAGCAACGATCGACCTTTGCACGATGATGCTGCAGGATTCGGGTCACATCCAGGAGTCGGAGGTCCGACATCTCAACCGAAGGAATCGCAGACGGGCGCGAGAGACGGTGGAGCCCATCTATACCGCCGACGACGCCCGCAGCATGCTGCCGCAGTTCATCGCGGTCGAGTACGGCGAGTGGCGGGAGACCGTCGGCGGCGTAAGGTTCCGTTACTGGAATGCTGGTCACCTGATGGGTTCCGCATCGATCGAAGTCGAGACGCCCGGCGCCGACGGGGCGACAAGAATTTTGTTCTCGGGGGACGTCGGCGCGAGCAATAAACTGTTCGAAAATCTCCCTCGGGCGCCTTCCGGGGTCGATTACCTCATCTGCGAAAGCACATACGGAGACCGCGAAAGGGAAGAGTACGCTCTGAAAGATCGACGGGACCGACTGCGCGAAGTGGTGGCGAGCTCGAACAGCCCCGGCGGGGTTCTTCTGATTCCCTCCTTCGCCGTCGAGAGAACGCAGGAGGTGCTGACCGATCTCGTCGCCCTCATGGACGAAGGACAGGTGCCGCGGTGCCCGATCATGATAGACTCGCCGCTCGCGTCGAGAGCGACCGAGGCATTCAAGAAGCATGCGGCCGACCTCGGTCACGGCAAGGCGTTCCTTCGCGCGCTCAACGCGCCGAACGTCCGCTTCACCGAGACGGCCGAGCAGTCGAAGGCGCTCGATCTCGTCCGGGGCTTTCACATCATCATCGCGGCAAGTGGAATGTGCGAGGCGGGGCGGATCCGCCACCGCCTGAAGAACTGGCTCTGGCGGCAGGAGTGTACCGTGCTGTTCGTCGGGTTTCAGGCGGCGGGGACGCTCGGCCGCATCCTGCAGGAGGGCGCGACCGACGTCCGCATCCAGGGCGAGGAGATCCACGTCTGCGCCAGGATGGCCACGCTCGACGCCTACAGCGGACATGCGGATGCGAGCGAACTGGATGCGTGGGTTGCTGGCCGGGAACCGATCCGGAACGCAGTCTTCCTTGTCCATGGAGAGGAGCGCGCTCGTGAAGCGATGTCCGCGCGTCTCTCGAAGCAAGTTTCCGCAAAGGTCGTCTGCCCGTCGCTGGACGACGCCTACGAGCTTTCACCGGCGGGTGCACGCCTCATCGAAGACACGACGCCCGCACGTATCAAGCCGGTCGTGCCCGGCAAGGCCGACTGGAACAACGACTATCAGCGGTTCGTTCTGGACCTGTCCGATCGTCTGAAGTCCGTGGCCGACGAGAGGGGCCGCGCGGTCCTGCTGCGCAGGCTTCGACGCGCACTGGACCCGGAAGATGTTTCGGCGGTCGAAGGGAGGAGAGATTTCGATGCTAATCATGGATCGTGACTGCAAGCGCGGCGGAGAACGCTTCGCGATACCGACCCAGGGGGAGGTGCAAGGCAAGCTTATCGTCCTCGAGGTCGTCGCTATAACCTGCCTGCGGGAGGTTCTCGCTTCGAAGAATGCCTTTGCGGTCGCCGCGTTGAAGAAGAAGGTCTTGCGGGCCATGAAGGAGCAGTGCGCGCCGTTCGGTCTTTCGCCGGAAGACGAGACGGCCGCCCTGGAGTACGCATGCGAGTTCTTCGAAGAGGCAAGCAAGGAGGCAGCCGGGCAGGCTGCAACGAAGGTGGCTGCGAAGTCTGCTGGGACGGCACGCTCCAGGGTTTCGGGCCATGGATAGGGTTGCCGTCACTTTCAATGCCGGGTCCTCCAGCCTCAAGGTCGGCGTCTTCAGGCTGAAGGAGGGTCGGGCACTCCGGCTGGGAGGCGGTGTTGCCACGCTCGGAGACCAGTCAAGATTCACCTTCCGATTTTCTGACGGGGACGAGGCCGTCGATCTTCCCTCCAGCACAGCGATCGACGCGCGGCTGGTTTCGCAGGTCGTCGATTGCATCGTCCGCAGAGGATTCGACCCCGTGGTGGCCGGCCATCGCATCGTCCATGGGGGACAGGTCTTCGATGGCCCCGTTCTGCTGGAACCCAAGGTCGTCCTCAGAATGGAAGACCTGACGCATCTTGCGCCGGTGCACCTTCCTCCTGCGCTTGCCATCGTCCGCGCAGTCCGGAGCGCATATCCGGACATACTGCAGACAGCGTCCTTCGATACCGCGTTCCATTCGTCGCAGAGCAGTCTTGCCTCACGGCTCGCCATTCCAAGAGAGTTGCATGACGCCGGGATCCGCAGATACGGCTTCCACGGTCTTTCCTATAAGTACGTCGCCGGCGAACTCAGGAAACACGATCCAGACCTGGCCGCCGGCCGTGTCATCTGTGCGCATCTTGGAAGCGGCGCGAGCCTCTGCGGCATGGTCGACGGCGTGAGCATAGACGCCAGCATGGGCTTCTCCCCGCTGGACGGAATTCCGATGTCGACCCGGCCGGGGTCGCTCGATCCCGGCGCTGTCGTCCACCTTTTGCGCAACAATTGTCACGACGCAGATCGTCTCGAGGATTTCCTCTACCACCGTTGCGGGCTGCTCGGCGTCTCCGGGAAAAGCGGCGACGTCCGGGTCCTGCTGGAGGACTTCCATCCGGCGTCCAGGGAAGCCCTCGACCTCTTCTGCTTTAGGATCGCCGGCGAGATAGGAAGGCTTGCCGTCTCTCTAGGCGGGGTGGACGCCGTCGTCTTCACCGCCGGCGTCGGCGAGCATCAACCGGAAATACGCAGTGGCGTCGCCCACCATCTGGGCTGGCTGGGTCTCTCGTTGAGCGAGCCCGCGAACAAGATGAATGCGACCGTGATCAGCGCGAGGGAAAGCGAAATCGTCGCCCTTGTCATTCCGACCGACGAGGAACAGGTCATCGCCGACGAAGCGATCGAAGTCATCAGCCGGCACAGGCTTTAAGGATCGAACAGGTCTGAACATAGCAGCCTTCAGCTCACCGCTCGCGAGCTCGAACTCATCGACCGCAAACTTCTGCGCGAGCCGCTTCGGCCGGAACAAATCAAGCCCCCTTCTCGGACCTTGGGGAACGACGCCGGGCCTCAACTTCATCTACGCCCATCTCAACCGTGTCACCACCCGCACCAGCGTGACCGCGGCGAGAACAATGATCGAGGGGATCATGCTGCAGCCCTCAACGAGAGGCAGCTAAGGGTGAAGCCCGGTCCCATCGCCGTCAGGACAGTTCTCCTGGGTAGTCCGTGCGCAAGAAGCTTCTCGAGTACGAACAGCGCGGTTGGCGACGACATGTTCCCATAATCCGAGAGAACCTCACGTTCCTTGTCGAGGGTTCCCTGGCTCAGTTTAAGTGCCGATTCCAAGGCGGTGATGACCTTGGATCCACCGGGGTGGCACGCAAACCGGTCAACGTCGGCAGGAGTGAGATCTGATCGGGCGAGTATGGATGTCACGCCCTTCAGCACGTGAGTTTCGGCGAACGGTGGTATCGCACGGTCGAAGATCACGCCTAGACCTTCCGGATCGACGCTCCACCCCATGATGTCCAGCGTGTCGGGCCACGTATGCTGGCCTGCAAATTCGATCTCGGCCAGACCGGCCTCGCTGGCACGGACTACGCAGGCGGCGGCCCCGTCGCCGAAGAGGGCGGTCGCCACGATGTTCGCCTTCGTAAGCTTGTCCATGCGAAATGCCAGTGTGCAGGTCTCGACCGCGACCACCAGCACGACCGAGCCTGGCCGGGATGCCGCCAGCCGTGACGCGATCGACAGCCCGGAGACTCCGCCGGCACAGCCGAGGCCGAACACGGGCACCCGTTCGACGTCGTCCCGGAAACCCAGCTCTCTGCTTACCCTTGCTTCCAGACTAGGTGTCGCAATACCAGTCGAGGAGACGGTTACGATCGTGTCGACGTCGCCTGCGGATAGGCCAGCCGACGCAAGCGCTTTACTGGCGGCGGACACGAACATCGCACCCGCGCCCTCGATATGAGCGAGGTTTCTTTCGGGCCATCCCGACGTCTCGAGATACCACTCTATCGGCCGGACGCCGTAGCGTCGTTGAATCCCCGAGGTTTCGAACACCCTTGCCAGCTTTTCGAAATCGCCAAATCGCGATGAGAACGCGGTGTGCGACGCTCGCGCCGCGTCACGCTGGTCGATGACATGTGGCGGAACTGCGGTACCGACGGATACCAGCTTGACGGAATGCTGCATAAGACTCCTTGCGACGGCGCGGAAAGACTTTGGTGTGCCGCGCGAGGACGAGACCGAACCATAACGTCTTGATCCTGCAAAAGGTTGCAATGCCGGCGGGCCTGATGCCGCACTTCGTCGGAGGGCGCCGGAGAAGCCGACGGGCGAAGACGGCCTCCGCGGCTTCGTGTCCGGCTTGATCCACGTCAATGCGCTCGACGTGTGTTGGCTCCGTAATCGTCCGCTCAACAAGGAGACTGCGCGATGCTTGCTAAAGACATCATGACGACCCCCGTAACGACGATCGACGAGGGACATAACGTCAGGGAAGCCGTCGAGATCGTCAACGCCAGCAAGATTGGCGCGGTGCCCGTCGTCGATGGCGAAGGTCGGCTCACGGGCATCGTCACCGAGGGAGACCTGCTGCGCCGGGTGGCGTCGTCTTGGGCGAGACGGGCGGTCCCGCATACGCGCGACCGCGAGGATGCACTGGCGGACTATGTGAAGGCCCGAAGCTGGCGCGTCAAGGACGTGATGTCGACGCCGGTCGTCAGCGCCACCCCGACCGCCACAGCCAGCCAGCTCGCCGAACTGCTGCAGGCCCACGACATCAAGCACCTGCCCGTCGTCGAGAACGGCAGGCTCGCCGGAATGATCAGCCGTCGCGACTTGATGCGAGCGCTTCTCGATGTTCCTCGACAGTGCACCGCTTCCGGCGACGAGGCCCTCGGGACCGCCGTTCGTAGCCGCCTGGAAGCCGAGCTTGAGATAACCGCGCCCATAGTCAAAGCGACCGTCTCCGACGGGATCGTCACCCTAAGGGGGGAGGTCGAGACCGAGCTGGAACGCTCAGCGGCCAGGGTGGCGGCGGAAAGCGTCCGCGGCGTCGGCGGCGTGGTGAACAAGATCACCCTGGCTTCCGCATGGTGAGCCCCCTCAAACGATGAAATCGTCCCTGGAGTTTCCGTCATGTTTGTCAGGGTCATTGCAGACGCTGTCATGTCGAGGCTTCTCCTCGTCATCCTGATCCTCATGGTCGGGACGGTCGTGGGCGTCCTGCTGGTGAAACCATCCGACGACTCTCGAAGCGGGCGCGTCGAGCGCTCTCTCTCTGACCCGTGAGTGCGCGATGAACATTTGGAGCTCCAGGATTGGATTGCCCGGCCGCTTCTCGCAAAAGACCGGAAGCGCAACGGATTCGATGCCCTCCGAACTGTTCGGTTTCATCTGGCTGATGGGAAGGCGTCATCAGGCGTTGATCGCCGGGCTGTCCCTGGTTCTGTTTGTTATAGGAGCGGCGCCTCTCGAACTCCAGCGCCGGATCGTCAATGAGGCGACCCAGCAAGCGTCATACGGGGCGCTTCTTTTTCTCGTATCCCTCTATCTCGCGGTGGCAGTGTTGGAGGGCGCGATAAAATTCACCCTCAATCTCTACAGAAGCTGGGTGGGCGAGAAGGGCACGCTCTGGCTGCGGGCGCGTGTTCTGCATCAGGCCGAGACGCCGCCATCAGAATCCATGCTCGAGGGCGTCGAGCTGTCGATTGTTCTTGCGGAAGCCGAGCCGGTCGGCGGTTTCGTTGGAACCAGCATCTCCGAGCCGCTGCTGCAGGTCGGCATCCTTGTCACCGTCTGCAGCTACCTGATCTATCTCCAGCCGCTGATGATGCTGGCCGTCGCAGCGACCTTCGCCCCGCAGATTGCGTTCGTCCCGATGATGCAGGCCGCGATCAACCGCCGGGTCGAGGCGAAGGTCGCCATCATGCGCGACGTCAGCGAAGGCATGGTGCATGCGATCGAAGGTGGCCAGGGAGAGGATCCTCAAACTTCGCGCATCGGAGCGATCTTCTCCGCCAACATGGAGATCTACCGCTACAAGTACGCCATGAACTTTCTCATGAATCTCATGGCGCAATTGGGCTATGTCGGCATTTTCGTCCTGGGGGGATATTATGTTGTCACCGGCAAGACCGAGATAGGCACCGTTGTCGCCTTCGTCTCGGGACTGGCGAAGATCGTCGATCCTTGGGGGGCGATCGTGGACTGGTATCGTGACCTCAGGGTGACCCAGGTGAAGTTCCGGCTCATCAGGGACGCCGCGAAGTTCGATGGCGCTGGCAACCACGAAATATGAGTGCATTTTGAGACTCCGCGCTCCCGCGCCGAGCGATCGCGCCTATTTTCAACGGCGCCTTGTTCGAGTGCGGGGCCGACGGCGCGACGCTTGGGGCCGTGAATGGTCCTCCCTTGACAGCGTCGTAAAGTAGAAGATCTTCACGATCTCGAGAGCTGTCACGTAGATCGAGGTGATACCCAAAAGCACTGCGAGAATTTCGAGGGGGATCGGAACGAAACCAAAAAGCCCGCCGATAGGGGTGTAGGGGATGGTCACTCCCGCCGCACCGACGGCGATCGCCGTACCGAATAGCAGCGGACTGGGCCGGCTCCTCCAGATCGGACCGGGCGTCCTGATGACGAGCATGGTCGCCAACTGCGTCATTAGCGATTCAACGAACCATGCAGAGCGGAACTCGTCCTGTCCGGCGGAAAACACTGCCAGAAGGACGACGAACGTCGCCAGATCGAAGATAGAACTTAGCGGCCCGAACCAGAGCATAAACCTCTTTATGCGGGAGATGTCCCACCGCTGCGGACGCCGAAGGTCTGCCGGATCGACCTTGTCCGTGGCGATTGCCATCGCCGGCAGATCCGACAGCAGGTTGTTTAGCAGTATCTGCTTGGCAAGGAGCGGCAGGAATGGCAGCACGAGCGACGCCGCTGCYATACTGATCATGTTGCCGAAGTTGGCGCTAGTCGCGATCGATATGTACTTCATCGTGTTGGTGAAGGTCCTGCGTCCGTCGTCCACGCCTTTCGAAAGGACCGCGAGATCCTGCCGCATCAGGACGACGTCGGCAGCCTCGCGGGCGACGTCGGCCGCGCCGTCCACCGAAATCCCGACGTCCGCCTCGTGAAGGGCGGGCGCATCGTTTATCCCGTCTCCGAGATATCCGACCACGTGTCCGGCCTTGCGGAGGGCCGCCACGATCCGTTCCTTCTGATTTGGGTCGATTTCGACGAACAGGTCGGTTTTCCCCGCACGGCTGAACAGTGCGTCGTTGCTCATGCGGCCGACCTCTTTCCCTGTGAGCATGCGGGAACCGTCGATTCCGATCGACGACGCGAGATGCTGGACGACATATCGGTTGTCTCCCGATATCACCTTGATCCGCACCCCTCGTTCCACGAGGCTTGCTACTACGGCTGAAATGTCGGCCTTCGGCGGATCTGAGAAGAGCAGGAAACCTTGCAGGCAAAGTCCGGATTCGTCTTCCCGCGAGATTTCGGGAGTTGCTTCGGATATGCGCCGGGTGGCGACTGCGAGCGCGCGCATGCCTGCTTCTCCCCATTGCCGGCAGACGTCGTCCAACTGTTTGCGGACATAGTTGTCCAATGGCAGCTCGCGACCCTCGGTCATGACGGTGGCGCAGACGTCGATCACGTTGGTGGCCGCTCCTTTGCAGATCAACAGCGGTGGCCCGTCCTTTCCGCCGACGATTACGGATAGACGCTTGCGCGAGAAATCGTAGGGGATCTCGGCAAGCTTGCGGGCGTCGGACGAAATCTCCCCGGCCGCGATCGTGGCCGTCACGGCGTCGTCGAGAGGATTCTTCATTCCCGATTGAAACGCTGAATTCAGAAGTGCCAGCCGCCTCACTTCAGGCGAGACGACGCCCTGCGGGTCGACGCAACTGTCGAGGCGGATGACGCCCTCGGTGAGCGTGCCCGTCTTGTCCGTGCAAAGCACGTCCATGCTGCCAAGGTTCTCCATTGCATCAAGGCGGCGGACGATCACGCCAGACTTCGACATCGTCCGCGCGCCGCGCGCGAGCGTCACGCTGATGATCGCAGGCAGCAGTTCCGGCGTCAGGCCGACGGCGAGCGCGAGCGAGAAAAGCAGAGAGTCCACGATAGGTCTGTGAAGCAGAAGATTCGCCACCAATACGACGACGACGATGCACAGCATGATCCGCGTCATCAGAAATCCGAAATGCCGAACACCTCGCGCGAATTCCGTTTCCGGAATCTGACGCGCGACGGCGCTGGCGATCCGTGCGAATTCCGTGCGGGGGCCGGTCGCGATCGCAAGGGCAGTCGCTGTGCCGCTCCGAACCGAGGTTCCCGTGAACACGCAGTTGGAACGATCTGCAAGACCGGCGTCTTTTGTTGAAACGCCGGGCGCCTTCGCTACAGGAAAAGTCTCTCCGGTGAGCGTCGCTTCGCTGACGTTGAGATCCTGCGCGACGATGACGACTGCGTCGACGGGCACGAGGCTCCCGGCCGAGAGCAGGATCAGGTCGCCCGGTACGATGCCGATTGCGGCCACGACCTTGTCGGCGCCGTCGCGGCGGACCTTTGAAGTGAGAGAAATTCGCTGTCGCAGCGCCTCGACCGCTCGTTGCGCGCCATGTTCCTGCAGAAAGCCCAGAAAGCAGCTAGCGAGAATGATGATGCCGATGATGATGGCGTCGTGGACTTCGCCGACGCCACCCGCGACGAGCGCTGCGAACACCAGCACGAGCACGAGCGGACTTTTGAACTGGCGCGCCAAGTCTGCCAGCATGCCTCCACGGCTTTCGTCGGAAAGAGAGTTCGGTCCGAACCGTCGCATGCGTTCTTCGGCTTCGGCGGTCGTCAGCCCGTCCTGCAGGGACGTGGCGAATGCAGCGCCGAGCTCCGAGGGCGACCTCGTCCAGTAGGCAGGGATCGCGACCTCTAAAGCGGACGAAGGGAGAGGAGAAGGAGGAACGGGGATATTCATGGCGAACTCCGTATGTGATTTCGCCGATTATCGTCTTCGCCAGGAGGACGTCATTGATGGTTGTCAAGCTTCGTATTTCGCGTCGAAGGTGCCTGGCTTGATCGATATCAACGTCCACGCCGTTCGAACCCGGTAAGGTCCCGCCGCTCGATAGCAGCCGAAGCCAGTCATAAGCTACGACGGGGACAGTTCGTCAATGTGACATGAGGACGGGCAAAAGAGGCTCGTGCAACACGCCATCGGTTGCTCCGCCAAGGACAAAATCGCGTAACCTCGAGTGTCCAAATCCTCCCATGACCAGAATATCGGCGCCCAGTTCCAGTGCTGTTTGCTGAATGCTCAAACCGATGGATGACGAAGTAAACCGAGCGGCCGTTGAGCTTGCATTGACGCCGCTCGAAACCAGGATCTCAGCAAGGTGCGCTCCGCTTGGCTCCGGCAGCGGCTTTTCGCCCGTCACAGATAGGACCGAGACCCGCTTGGCCTTGTGAATGAAAGGGTTTGCATCGTTGACGGCCCGAGCGGCGGCTCGGCTTCCGTCCCAGGCGATGACCAGATGGTCGATTGGGCCCGCAAGGGTCTTTTTGGGAAAGATGATGGCCGGCCGGCCGGATCCGAATATGACCGCTTCGGCGACAATACGGGTATCGGGAACGTCTGCGATACATTCGAGAATAGCCAGATCGAAAAAACGTGCTTCCGTGGCTGCCGTGTCGTGCAATAAGGGCAAGGCGGTTTTCACCGTTCGACAAGATAATTCAACCTCGGCGCTCGCTGCGAGGTTCGTTGCCGCTGAAACCAGCGTTGCGGCACGATCGCGGCTCAAAATCTCGGCATGCTCGATCATCTTCGGAGTATCGAGCAGCAAAGACGACCATGCGTTGGGGATGTGCGGAATCGCGACTGTTAGCGCGCACGCGTGAAGATGCGCGCTGTAATACCCAGCAAACGTTACGGCGTTCGAAATGATCAATCCGGAACTTGAATCGGGATATGTTGCCAGCGGGAGAAAATATTGTGCCGTCATGTCCTGCTCCATCTCTCGCGGACCGCCACGATTGCAATCATCTATCTCCATTCGTCTCAACTCGGCATTGATGTAACGCAATTGCCGGCGCTCCGGCTTCTCTGGCCTCGGCACGGCGCCGCGTGCCAGAATTCCGCCTCTCCTTCGAAGAGCGCCAGGATAACCGGACGTTCACACCGGTGCCTTTCCAACTGGAAGTCTGCGGAAGTTGATCGTGGTCAATCCTTGATGGCCGAGATCCGGTATTGAATTCAGGAGGAGGTGCTTGCGACAATGGGAGCGCGAAGTGAATTCAACGACCGCCGAAGCCGCCGGGATACGGCCGAGACTAGCACGCACGCTAACCCTGTCGCACGCCGTCCTGTACGGTCTCGGCGTCACCATAGGCGCGGGTATTTACGTGCTCGTCGGCGTCGCCGCCGGGCGGGCGGGCATGCATGCACCGCTTGCGTTCCTGGGTGCCGCCGCAGTCATGGGCTTGAGCGCGGCCTCGTTTGCGGAACTCGGCACGCGAATGCCCGTCAGCGCAAGTGAAGCCGCCTATGTCGACAGGGCATTTAGACTGCGATGGTTCACGATCTTGACCGGGTTGCTGGTCATCGTGACGGCGATCATCTCGGCAGCGACGATCAGCGCTGGTAGTGCTGGATATGTAAGCGTCCTCCTCCCGCTTCCTGGATCCTCGATCATCGCCGGCGTCGTGCTGACAATGGCTGCTATTTCATGCCTGGCGACAGCCAGCTCGATCACTTTCGCAGGTGTTATGACGCTCATCGAGGTCGGTGGTCTGCTCCTCATCGTCGGAGCGGGGTTCTCCGAAGGTGTTGGCCTGATCGAACGCCTGCCGGAGGCATGGCCCGGCGGCAATCCCACGGCCTGGGTCGGCGTGTTCGGTACCGCCATGATTGCGGTGTTCTCCTTCATCGGCTTCGAACACCTGGTCAACATTGCCGAAGAGATGAAGACGCCGTCGAAGACTCTGCCTCGCGCGCTCTTCGTGACGTTAGGGCTGACTGCCGTCATCTATGCCGGCGTCACATGGGTCGCTGTGGTCACTGTTCCTCCGGACGAACTGGCAAGGTCGCCCGCGCCGCTCGCACTCGTCTTTGAACGCCTGACGGGCATGCCGCTCGTGACCATGAGTGCGATCGCGATCATCGCGACGTTAAACGGGATCATCGTGCACATGATTATGATCTCTCGGGTGATCTACGGCCTGGTCCAACAGGGAAACCTCCCCCAGGTGCTCGGACGCCTGAACCCTCACACGGGAACGCCGATCGTCGCCACTTTGATCGGGGCTACGGCGATCCTTGTGTTTGCTTCCTTCGTACCGCTCGAAGGTCTCGCCAAGCTGACATCGCAGTGCACTTTGGGGCTGTTCACTTTGGTAAACCTGGCGCTGATCCGCATAAAGATGACCGAGACCATAGCGCTGCCTCCGGGTGTATTCATTTGCCCGTTCTGGGTGCCCGTCGCAGGTGTGATCGCGAGTGCCGCGTTGCTCGTGATCGACGTTGCGCTCATCGGTTGATCTCGCACTCACTACGTCAAAATCGACTTTGTCCTGGAGACGCGCATGAGCAGACTGCATTCGGAACATCACCTGGTCTCCCGCATCGGCTGGCTACGGGCTGCCGTCCTCGGCGCCAACGATGGAATCGTCTCGACGGCGAGCTTGATCATGGGCGTCGCTACCGCGTCCGCCGGACCCTCGCAGATCCTGGTAGCAGGCGTCGCTGGTCTGGTCGCGGGCGCAATGTCCATGGCGGCCGGCGAATACGTGTCGGTAAGCTCCCAAGCGGACACCGAGGAAGCCGATCTCGCGCGAGAACGGATCGAGTTGGAGACGCAACCCGAAGCTGAGTACGAGGAGCTGACGGAGATCTACGTCAAACGCGGTCTTACCGACGAGCTGGCCAGGCAAGTCGCGATCCAACTGACCGCAAATGATGCACTCGACGCGCATTCGCGCGACGAACTCGGTATCGTCGAACACATGGCGGCCCGGCCGGTTGAGGCGGCCTTGACGTCGGCCGTCACGTTTGGGGTGGGGGCCGCATTGCCCCTGCTCATGGTCGTACTTTCGCCCGCCTCGGTGCTGATCTATACCGTTGCAACCGCGTCTTTGGCCTTCCTCGCGCTGCTGGGCGCTATCGGTGCGAAAGCGGGCGGCGCCAACGTCTGGAGGGCCACCACGCGCGTCACTTTCTGGGGCGCTTTCGCTATGGCATTGACGGCGGGGATCGGTGCGCTGGTTGGCACCGCAGTCTGACGAGTAACTTTCCGCCCCTTCCTGCACGCCCAGCTTGAGGACGGCGTGAGTTTTTTTAGGATGTTGCGGTTCTGGTCGCAACGAAAGAGGAGCCGACGCAAGTTCGACCCCTCAGGGCTCGGGGCCGGAACTCGTAATCGTCAGATCTCGGCCACCGCCTGGGCGAGCATCGAGCGGACCCTGCCTGCCAGACTGGTCAGCATTTCGTTGTCGATCGCCTGCATGGATGCGACCGGATCGATGGCGCTCACCATGACATTGCCGCCATCGACCCCGCGCAGGATGACATTGCACGGCAGCATGGCCCCCACCTTCGGTTCCAGTTTCATCGCCTCGAACGCCATGCGCGGATTGCAGGCTCCGAGGATGAGGTAGTCGTCGATGTCGGCGTCGATTTTATTTTTCATGGTTGCCTTGACATCGATCTCCGTCAGAACACCGAAACCGTGCTTGATGAGAGCGGATTTGGTCCTGCCGACCGCATCGTCGAAACTGGTCGCCCAGAGGGTTCTATCGAGCGTGTAGGTCATGAGAAGTCTCCTTTGGGCTCCCATGCAACGGCCGCCAAATGCTCGGTGTCCAATCACATGTCTTGCATGAACGCCTGCATTTCTTCAGGTGTGACTTTGCCGTCATTGTTCGCGTCGATCGCGTCGAAGACGCGTTTGTGGATTGCGGTCAACTCTTCGAAAGAAATTGCGCCGTCCCCATCAGTATCGGCGATGACGAACATGATCTTCATCATATGACCGCGCATTGGCCCCATCATGCGCATTCCTTCATTCATGTCCGATGACATCATGTTGCGGCCCATCATGCCGGGCATCATTTCCGATCCTTCGGCCGCGGGCTTCTCCTCCGACTGGGCCGGGTCTGACCTTTTCGTCTGGGCGGAGGCGATGCCCATGGCACCGACGGCACCGAGCAAGGCCAGCATAGTGATCGTTGGCAGTCTGAACATGGACATCCTGACTCTCCTCTTTGAGTATTGTCCTCCACGAGTTGGAGCGCCCTTTGAGGATACGATGCACACCGGGTGCAAACATTGGGCTGGATCAAACCACTTGTATGGTTCGAGTCGTCGAGGACGGACCGATCGCCTTCGCGCCGCGCCATGACTGCTACGCCAGCCACCTGTGTCACCGAGGAAGGATCGCGGCTGAAGCGACACGGAGGATCGAGCCGGCTAAGGCAAGAACAAGGTGATTTCAAAGTGCGATCGTGCCTGGCTTGATCGATATCAACGTCCACGCCGTTCGAACCCGGTATCCTGAAGCCATCAGCCAGCGCCTGATCGTGGTCTGGCCCTCTTGATGATGCCCCGCTCGCAGTCCGAAACCTTCAGGAGATCGAGGATAACTCCCCAGAAACAGATAGAACGAACCTGGTCGGAACCCGTTTTCGTCCAGGTGGGTATGAGCGTCCCTCAGGCTGTCGGCGGAGCGAGCGAGGCGCTCGAGTTTCTCGCCAACCGATGGAAAGGCTCGCGAAGAAAACACGCATTCGCGAGAGAGATCTGCGCCGCGGCCGTAAGTGGGCATGTCTCGCAGGAGACCGCGCGCCAAGCTTTCATTCAGGCCGCTGACGAAGCCAGGATGTCCACCTGCGCGCCCCGTGGTCGTTCGTAGACGCCAGGACGAGATCAGCTCGGTCAAGCGACCAACAAGTCCTTAACCCAGGTGCCTTCCATGGTTTCAGGTCCTACTCGGCCGCGACGCCGATCCAGGTCAATCGGCTCGCTTCCTGCCGGTTATCATCGCTCGGACAAGGTTTTCCTTGTGCTCGATGCTTGCCAGGAGGACGCCTGCGATGTGAAGAACGACGAGGCCAAGCGTCACATCGACCAGCAGTTCATGCGCCCTTTCCACCCATTCCACTCCCCAGTAGGTGTCCGTCGTCATCATGTACCCGGTTGCGGCAATGCCCGAGATCGCGACGAGCAGCGCGAACACCATCACGCCTCCGGCCGGATTGTGGCCGATATAGCGCTTGGCGCGCATGGCCAGGCTGTCACGCACGAAGCCGAGGGTCGTGACCGGATCGTACATGAAATTGGAAAAGCGCGCGTGGTGACTGCCGACGAAGCCCCAGATGATTCGCACGAGCAGGAGGCCGACGATGGCGTAGCCCGACAGAATATGCGCCTGCTTCCACTCGTCACCGGTCAGATAGGAAAAGGCGAACAGACCCACCAGACCCCAGTGGAACATCCGCACCACCGGGTCCCAGACCCTGATCTTTGGCGGCGAGCAAGCGCCCGCCGCATCCATGTCCATCCTGCCCATGGTCATTCGCTTTCGTTGCCGACCACTGCGCCGGTCTCCGGGTTGAACAGGGTTTCGACCTTTTTGCCCTTCGCATCGACGGCGTAGACCTCGTAGCAACTGCCCTCCATTTTGACCCGGCGCACGTCGAGGCCCTCGGCTTTGGCCTTTTCCTTGATGCCGTCCTCGCTCAGCCACCTGTCCTTGGGAGCCTGCGTGCAATTCTGACCTTCTTCGGCGCGGGCAACGCCGATCGACGCGGTGGCGAGCAGGAGGGTTGCGAACATGATCTTCTTCATTGGTTTTCTCCATCATCCCAGGAGCGGTTTTGCTCATCTGGTCGGCTTCGAACCTATGGGGCGCGACCTGACGGCGACCTGATCGCGATTGTCAGGTTATTGTCACCTTCGATAGGATATTCTCCGACGATGTACCCGCCCCGCACGCTCGCTTTCGTCTGCTTTGTCCTTCTGTGGCCGTCGCTTCCGGTATGGAGCGCACATGCCGACGATTTGCCTGCTCGTTCCCGCGAAGCGGATGACCTGCCGTCGCACGACGACCTGCCTAAGCGGGTCCACGAAGGGAAGATTCTGCCTCTGGCTGTACTGAAGGCGAAAGTCCTCGCCAAGCTGCCCGGCGAATTGATCGATGTCAGTGTCGATCGGCATGACGATCGCATAATCTATGAGTTCCGGATTCTGAGGGGCAGCGGTCAGGTCACCGAGGTGGAAGTGGACGCCGCGTCAGGCAGGATCGTCGAAATCGAGAACGAATGATGCGCCTGTTGCTCGCCGAAGACGACCCGCTCATAGCCCGTGACGTGACCGCCCAGCTCACCAAGGCCGGTTTCAACGTCGTCCACGAATCCGATGGGGAAGCCACCCTGTTCGCCGGCGAGCATGACGACTTCGCCGCCGTCGTCCTTGATCTGGGTCTGCCGAAGATCGACGGCCTCACGATCCTCAAGAAGTGGCGGTCGAACGGTCGTGACATGCCGGTCATCATCTTGACGGCGCGCGGCAACTGGGAGGAGCGCGTCGAGGGCATCAATGCTGGCGCCGACGACTACCTTGGCAAGCCATTCCGCATGGCCGAGCTTCTCGCCAGGCTGCACGCAGTCCTGCGCAGGTATTCCGGGCACGCCAGTGCGGTCCTATCGTCAGGTCCCGTTTCTATCGACCCCCGTCGACGCGCGGTCATGGTGGACGGGATGCCTGTCGATGTCACGCCTATGGAGTACAAATGCCTGTCGGTGCTGATGCAGAACCGCGGTCGCGCGATCTCTCAGCTCGAGCTTACCGAGCAGCTTTACACCCAGGACTTTGAGCGGGAGAGCAATTCGGTGGAAGTCCTGATCGGACGGCTGAGAAAGAAGCTTGGAAGGGACGCGATCATCACGCGCCGAGGCTTCGGATACCAGATAGCCTCGGGCGAGGAGACATGAGGTCRCTTCACAGCCGCTTCATCATCACGTCGTTGATAGCAGTGTCGATCTGCCTTGCCGCAGCATCCGTCGCTCTCGTCCAGATCTTTGCGGACAGCTACAGCAAGCGCGTGCAGAGCGAGCTGACCGGACACATAAACCGTCTGGCGGCTGTGATCCGCTTCTTGCCCGGAGGCAGGCTGCAGGTGCCCGAGAACCCTCCGGACAATCGTTTCCTGATACCCTATGGGGGGCTCTACTGGCAGATCGACGATCCTGTGGGGAAGGCGGAGGTCCGATCTTCCTCGCTCTTCGACTATGTCCTGCCTCTGCCGGAGGAGTCACATCCTGTCGGTATCATGCACCAATATCGTCTCTCCGGGCCGGAGGGGAAAGATGTCCTTGTTCAGGAACGCGTGCTGTCGTTGGCCGCACCTGAGGGCAGGAGGCCCATACGCATCGCAGTGGCGGTGAATGCCGACGAGGTCGACAGTGCTCGCCTTGGATTTGCTCTCGACATTCTGCCCTATGTCGCCGTTCTTGCCGCGCTCCTCGTGTTGATGTCGATCGGGCAGCTTTGGATCGGATTGAGACCTCTCGACCGCATCGGTCGTGATCTTGAAGCTGTCCGCGACCGGAGGGCCAGCCGGCTGGCGGGGGCCTACCCGCGCGAGGTCCAACCCATCGTCAACCAACTGAACAAGCTGCTGCAAAGCCAGGCCGCGGCGATGGAGAAGGCCAGGAGTAGGGCCAGTGATCTCGCCCACGGGCTGAAGACGCCTTTGACCGTTCTCACAAACAACGCGTACTCACTCCGGGAGAAGGGCGAGGTCGAGATCGCCGATGAACTCGACCATCTTGCCGAGACCATGCTTTCGCACGTCGAGCACGAGCTCGCCCGAGCCCGTATCACCCCGAGCCCCGATCAGCGAAGTGGTGATGCCGACGTCGAGAAGATCATCAGCGAGACCGTTCGAATGCTCCGACACACTGAGGCAGGCGAACGCCTCGCATGGGAAATAGACGTGGCCGAGGACTTGAGCGTTCCCGTCGATCCGCACGACTTCCGCGAGCTTGCGGGAAACCTGCTCGAGAACGCCTGCAAGTGGGCCAAGAACAGGATCCATGTCAGCGCGGTTCGACATAGTGGGCATTCCCGTCTCATGATCGAGGACGACGGCCCAGGCGTGTCGCCAGAGAGATTGCCCGATCTTCCGCGCCGGGGTGTCCGTCTCGACCGTCTGAAACCAGGCTTTGGTCTGGGTCTTGCCATCGTGTCGGAGATTGCAGCAGTGTACGATTTGACGCTCACGTTGGAGAACCGCGTCGAAGGTGGCTTCCGTGCGGAAGTCGTCTTCCCTGACGTCATCGCCTCCCGAATTCCGGATAATTGAAGAGAAGATCGATGCGTTTCAGGTCGCAGCGGCACCCCCGGAGCGAAGGCGTTGAAGGGGAAGGGCAGATCAGCAGCTAGGGGATATACAAGGATTCCCAGCGGCCAGGTCCTGGTTTCATCTACCAAGGCGACATCCTGAAGAGGCGACGATCGTCTCCTTCGTCGGACAGAGCGCAGAGACTACCAGCTTCAGTTTAGCTCGATTTTGATGTGCCGTTCGATGCGACCGCTGCAAAATCACCGCCCGGCGTCCTTCGCTCGTCGAGCGAAGGGATTGATTGTTGTTTGACAGTAGGTTCCGGAATTGCCGGGAACATCTGATATCACGTGGGAACAACCGCCAAAGGCCAGAACATAAGGGTTTTGGAAGTGTCGCCGGGAAATCGCGCAGACGGCGGATTTGACAGAAGGCGCGGCAAAAGCGGGCGGCGCGGCGCGCTGATAGCAGGCAACGGCAAACTCGTCATGCCGTCTTTGAAAACCCTCGAAGAGGGTTTGAGAAGCCTTCAAATCCTTGAAATTATTATATCGACGGTCTTTGAAACCTGCCACACATGGGGAGACAAGTGCCCGAAATCTGGCTGGAAAACCAAAAGAGATATTGGCCTTTTCGCCAAAATCTCAAAAACTGCCATTTTCTTTAACGATATCATAGGCTTGAACTAGGCGGCGCCTCTGAAAGATTTTGGTGAAGCGTTGATCCGGGTGGACCCGTGCCAATTCGCCTTGGATTGACGCTCAGCGTGAATGCAAAGTATGGTTGTGGCGGAGAGGGGGGAATAATGAAGCAGCATATTCGCGCGTTCGTTGATGACTATTTAGGAGAGCTTATTG
>NZ_JBFUAY010000090.1:0-23734 GCF_056406015.1 Rhizobium sp. P1_E1
TCCTTGCTGACCTCCGCCCCGGTGATGGCAAGCACCGGGTCGGCAGGCAGCAGGCGACCCATCGAAAAGGTCAGGAAGAGCAGGCCGAGCAGCGTCGTCACGACCGCGACGGCGCGCCCTGCCAGGCGCCGCAACAGGCTCATTAGAGGGTGCGGGGCCGCATCGGCGAACCCGCCCTCCGTAGAACGAAGGCTGTTTTCTCGCTTCGATGTCAGATCGGCGCTCGCCACGGCGTTCTACTCCTTGGTCACGTCATGCCAGCGCGTCGACCATGTCGTGTGCCCATGATAGCCCTTGACGTTGGCGCGCATGACATAAGGGTCGGTTCGCTGGAAGAAGATGACGAGCGGCGAGGCCATGCCGCTGTAAATGCCGTCCATCTTCTTGAAGATATCCGTGCGCTTGCCGGTATCGCGCTCCTTCATCGATTGGTCGACGAGTGTGTTGAGCTCGTCCACCTTCATGCCTGTGCGCCAAAGATAATAGCTGCCGAGACGCGCCTCGTCGCTATTGTCGGGATTGTAGGCATATTGCGTGGCTACCGCGAAAGGATCAGGCAGTCGGGCGCCGGAATTGCCAAGCAGCACTTCGTATTTTCGCTCGCGGAAGGCCGGCGTGAATTCGCCTGGCACGAGATCGAGATCGAGGCCGGCGGCGCGGGCGCTCGCCTGCAGCGCTTCGGCGAAGGGCAGTGTCGGCGCACCTGACGGATTGAGCACCTTCTTCAGCCCATTGGGGTAGCCGGCTTCCGCCAGCAGTTGCTTGGCCTTGGCAGGATCGTAATCGTAACGTGAGGCAGCTTCCTCAGGGGCACCGATCATGCCGCGCGGGATCATCGACTGCCAGGGGAAGCCGGTATAGCGCATGATGTTGCCGGAGATCGCCTTCCAGTCAAAGGCATGCTGGAAGGCCTCGCGAACCTTCGGCTTCTGCAGATCCGGGTCCTTCTGGTTGAGCGCGATATAATAAAAACCGAGGCCTGGAACGCTTTCGATCACCATGTCCTTTTTGGTGGACAGGGCGTCGAGGTCGCCGCTTGCTAGGTATTGGCCGACATCGACGTCTCCGGCTTCGAGCTGCAGTCTGAGGTTGCCGGATTCTGGAATGTGCCGGGCGACGACGCGAGCCATGGCCGGCGCCCCGCCCCAATAGTCCTTCCGTGCGTTGAAGATCGCAACGTCGTTCGGCCGCCATTGCGTCAGAGCGAACGGGCCGCTGCCGGCGGAATTGGCAGAAAGCCATGCACCGCCGAAGTCGCCATTTGCCTCATGCGACAGTGCCGTCTTCTTGTCGATGATGCCGATCGATGAGCCGGCAAGCGAATAGAGCACCAGATCGGTGTTCACAGCCTGCGGCAGCTCGATTTCGAGGGTATGCTCGTCCTTTGCCCGAACAAGCTTTTCGACGTTGTCGGGTGTAAAGCCCCAGAGAGCGACGTCGGTGGAGCCGACCTGGCCCATCTTGATGACGCGCTGGATCGACCAGGCCGCATCGTCGGCCGTCACCTTGTTGCCGCTCTGGAAGACCGCATCATCGCGCAATGTCAGCGTGATAATCTTGCCATCCGCCGAGACGCTCCATTGCGTCGCGAGCATCGGCTTYAACGTTTTAAGGTCGTCCGGCGACAGCTGCACGAGGTTGTCGTAAATGTTCGAAATCAGTTCGGAAACCGTGCGGGCGTTGTTCTGCGCCGGATCGAGCGTCCTTATGCCCGTGAGATTGGTGCCGATCACCAGCATATTGGGCGGCGACGCCGCGAAGCTGGGCTGCGCCGTCATCATGGCGCCGGTAATTGCGATCGTTGTCAGTACCTGTCTCAACATCTCAAGACCTCCCAATCCTGTTGTTTGCGGAAATAGAGCAATTCCAGGAAAAGTGCGAAGCGGTTTTCCGTCCGGAATTGCGTAAAAACAAAGGGTTAGAGCGGCTCCGCGTTTCCATGAATAGCGGAGCCGCTCTCGTGTCGAACTCAGCCGGCCGCCTTTGCGGAATCCTGCTGGTGTGGATGGATCTGGTTGTTGCCGGCGGCATCCCAGCGCTGAAGCAGCCGATGGAGTTCCTCGCGGTCATGCCGATCGAGCAGCGGCAATCCCGGCACGCGCACGGGGCCGACATCGAGGCCGGAATAGGTGACGGCCTCCTTGACGACAGTCACGTTCGCACCATTGCGGAATTTGGTCCGCATCCGCTCGAACGGTTCAAGCTGGTTGACGATAGCCCTTGCCGCGCCGAAGTCTCCTCTTTCGAGTGCATCGTGAACGGCAAGCGACAGGTGCGGCGCGACATTGACGAGACCGGATGTGAAGCCGCGCGCGCCCGCAGCCGTAAATGTCGGCGCCCAGCTCTCCGCCAGGCCGCAGACGAACAGTGCGCCGGCCGGATCGGCTGCAGCGATCGCTCTGGACAGCAGCATCAGATCGGTGGTGGCAAATTTGATGCCGGCAATATTGCCGTGATTTGCGAGACGGGTGATATCTTCGACACTGAAACCCTCGGCCCTGACATAGGCGATGAGCGGCAGGGTGGAAGCATCCGCAAGATTGCAGAAATAGTCGATCTGGGACGAAGGTGCTGCGAAAGGATCGACGGGCTGATGCGACATGACGGCGGATGCGCCGATCGTGGCCGCATCTTTCGCCATGCCGATCGCCTCGCGCAGCGATCGGCCGATTGCCGCCGTCACCGGCGCCTTGCCGTTGACGCCTGAAACCGCCGCCTCATGGACGATCCTGATTTCTTGCGGCGTCAGAGCATAGAATTCCCCGGTATTGCCGGCAGCGACAATGTTGTGAATGCCGGCTGCCGCGACCCGCTCATAGACTTTCGCCGTGATCCGAGGTTCGACTTCACCTTTGCCGTCATAGGCGGTGACCGGAACACCCGATACGCCTGTAAGCGCCTTGCGCATGGTTGCGATGCTCATCTTTCTTCCCCGTTATCTTTCCATCTATTCGCTGTCATTTCGAAGGGAGGCTCGCTGTCATCCCGGAGGGTGACCGGTCCCGAAGCGGAAGGGCGGCAGGCCCTTTGCATCCACGTCGAAGGCGATGACCGTCCCCGCCTCGAAACGTCCGGTACGGTCCGTCGACAGGCTCGTGACAAAGAGGGTGCGCAGATCCGGCCCTCCGAAACACGGCATTGTCGGTGCCGCGACCGGCAGAATGTAGATCTCGACGATTTCGCCTTCGGGCGATATTCGGTTGAGGCGACCGGCAGAAACGCCGGCGCTCCAGTAGAACCCATCGCGATCGGTTGTCGCTCCGTCCGGACGACCCTCGTCTTCCGTAAAGCTGCGAAGCCGGCGCCCATCGCCGAGGTCGCCCGTATCAGGATCGAAGTCGAATGCCTGCAGGAAGCATTGCCGGCTGTCGGAGTGATACATCCGCCGGCCGTCCGGCGACCAGGCAAGGCCGTTGGAGCTCGTCAGTCCGGTTGCAACGGTCCGCGTGCGGCCATCGGCGCTAACGCGGTAAAGTGCGGCATCATCGATCTGCGGCTTGGCTTCGCTGATCGAGCCGATCCAGAAGTGCCCGTCGGGGCCGACCTTTCCGTCATTGAGGCGGCAGTTGATGTGTCGCCCGACTGGATCGGACACGAGCTCAAAATCTCCAGAGGCGGGATCGAAGAGATGGACGCCCGTCTGAAGCGCCACGACGATCTTGTGATCGCGGCAAAGCCCGAGGGCGCCGATTGCTGTCGGCATGTCGAAGCGGTCGATCTTTCCTGAACCCGAGAGCCGGACGAGCGCCGGCGCCTGAATATCGACGAACCACAAAGTGCCGGTCTCCTCGTCCCATACCGGCGATTCACCAACCGTCAGCGGCTGCTGGATCACGGAACGGACGTCCGGGCGGATGACTAGCGGGGCCGTCATTCAACTGTCTCCAGGCTCGTGGCCAGACCCTCGGCGTCGCGCATGCGGATGGTGCCGTCGTGATTGATCTCACAGAACCCGCCACCCTGGAACGCAAGCGCGACCGGCCCTTCGGATCCCTCCTCGATGCGGGCGTGATCGCGCGGCCGGTCCTGTGGCTGGTAGCCCAATCGTGCCGCCAGACCGTTGTCCCACCAGATCTCCTCGGCATCAGAAACGCCATAAACCACCGTTGCTGCGATCAACGGGTGCGACAGGCCGATCCTGACCAATTGCGCCAGGTCTCGCGCGCTGATCCAGATCGCAACAGATCGCTCGCTGTTGGGATAGGTGCCCGCATTGCCGATGCGGATGGAAAGAGAGCGAATGCCTGATGTGTCGTAATACAGCCCCGCCACAAGTTCGCCCCAGCATTTGGAAAGTCCATAAGGGCTGTCGGGGCGCATCGGGTCGAGCGGCGACACGAGTTGGCCGCGCGGATAAAAGCCCGTGGCATGGTTGCTCGATGCATAGACGACCCGCTGGACCTTGTTGGTCCGCGCCGCTTCGTAAAGATTGTATGTTCCAAGCACGTTCGCGTGCAGAATGGCGTTCATGTCGATGCCGCTTGCAATGCCGGCGAGATGAACCACACCGTCGACATCCTTCAGCGCAGCCGTCGCCTCGTCGAGCTTTGTAAGATCGGCCTTTAGGAAGCTCTCGTTTTCGCCAAGCTCGTCAGGCTCCTGGAGATCGATCAGGCTGAGGTGCTCGACATGCGACCGAAGGAGCGGGCGCAGCAGAGTTCCTACACGTCCGGCAGCACCCGTCATGGCGACCCGTTTCATCATTTCTCCTCCCATTGTGCTCACACGCCTTGGAACATGCGGGCGCGAGCATTCAGTATGTGTTTTTTCATCGCATCATGCGCTTCGGTTTCCCGGTGCGCGAAGATTGCCTCGACGATCACCGCATGCTCGTCCTGGACGCTGCGGATCTGTTCCGGCGTCCGCTTCAAGCTCAAGCTTCTCGTAACGGAATGCCCGATGGCGAAATGCGGCTTGAACCACTCGCGCAGCGTGATGTGGAACTGGTTACCGGTCGCCATGGCAATTGCGTCATGCAGAGCCTGGTCTTCCTCGGCACCAAGCTCTCCGTTGCGCAGGCATTGTTCGATCGAAAGAAGCGCTGCCGTTATCCGCTCCTTGTCGGCCGGCTGCCAGTTC
The DNA here is from genome assembly GCF_056406015.1 of Rhizobium sp. P1_E1. Lineage (NCBI taxonomy): Bacteria > Pseudomonadati > Pseudomonadota > Alphaproteobacteria > Hyphomicrobiales > Rhizobiaceae > Rhizobium > Rhizobium sp. P1_E1. The sequence goes on from NZ_JBFUAY010000090.1 coordinate 5,080, forward strand.
CGTGCGGCAAGCTCCGCCGCCTCGGCTTCGAGACCGGCGCGGAATTCGAAGAACCGCTGGACATCGGCCAAGGAGCCGACCGGCACCATTTTCAGCATCGACGAATCCGGCCTTTGCCTGACATAGGAACCGGAACCCTTGCGCGAAACGACCAAGCCGTCGGCTCTCAAGCGTTCAAGCGCTTCGCGCACGACGGGTCTCGATGCGCCGAAATCTGCGGCAAGCTTCGTCTCCGGTGGCAGTCGTTCGTTCACCGGAAAGTTGCCGTCGGCGATCATCCCCACGATCTTCTCGTAGATGATGTCGCTGAAGCGCGTTGCGCCCCTGTTCGAAACGGCATCGACCGTAAATGTCATTCTGGTCCTTTTCTCTCGTCTCTCGACGCCATGCGACGGCGTTGACGGTCGCACCCTGGCTGTCGCCGACCATGATGTTCAGGGCGGCGCACAGCATCTGACAGATCGAACGTTTTTGATCCTGCTGGCCGTATTTCAGCGGCACAACATCGTATTTCGATGCTGCATCGCTACAAAATTTGTAATTATCTGTCAACTCTTGTAATCATTTGCGAACGTGTCTATGGTTCAGGTCGTAGCGCCGAGGAGGGCGCGGCGGCGGGTCGGGAGCCCGCCGCATCGGCCGGGGCAAAGGCTGCGCCGGCACAAAAGGGAGGAATTCGATGGCCAATGAAATACTGTCGCGTGGTGTCACCCGCCGCGCCGTACTTGGCGGCATGGCTGGTGTCGCGGCGCTGTCTATCGCCGGTCGCGTCTCTGCCGCAGGTGGCGAAGCGCCAGCACTTGCGCAACTCGCCAAGGATGGAAAGCTGCCGCCGCTCGCCGAGCGCCTGCCGAAAAAGCCGATGGTCGTGACGCCGTTCGAGAAAGTCGGCACCTACGGCGGTTCGCTGCGCCGAGGCCTTCGCGGTTCATCCGACCATAACGGCATCCTGCGCATGGTCGGCAACCAGAGCCTCGTGCGCTGGAACCTCGATTTTACCGCCGTGCAGCCGAACCTTGCCGAACGCTGGGAAGTCAGCGATGACGCAACGCAATTCACGTTCCATCTCATCGAAGGCGTGCGCTGGTCGGACGGTCATCCCTTTACGGCCGATGACGTTGTCTTCGCGATCGAAGATTGCGTCAAGAACACCGAGCTTTACAGCTCGACACCGGCGCAGCTTGCGGTCGCCGGCAAGCCGGTCACCGTCGAGAAGATCGACGATTATACGGTGAAGTTCACCTTTGCGGCCGCCAACGCGCTTTATCTGGAAAACCTCGCCACGCCGCTTGGTCAGCATCCGACGCTGTTCCCGAAGCACTACTGCAGCCAGTTCCTGCCGAAATATAATCCGAATATCGAGGCCGATGCGAAGAAGGCCGGCGTCACCAGTTGGACGGAGCTGTTCCGCAGCCGTTGCGGCGACATCGAGATCCCGTCGCGATGGGGTAATGTCGACAAGCCGACACTCGATCCATGGGTGATCAAGGAGCCCTATGCCGGTGGCGCGACGCGCGTCGTCATGACCCGCAACCCTTATTTCTGGCAGGTCGATACCGAGGGCAACCAGCTTCCCTACATCGATGAAATCAACTTCGGCATCTCGCAGGACGTCGAATCGCTGATGCTGAATGTCATCTCGGGAAAGATCGACATCCAGGAACGCCATATCAGCGTTCTGGCCAACAAGCCGACGCTGTCCAAGAACATGGAGAAAGGCGATTATCGGCTGCTGACGCTCGTGCCTTCGGCCTCGCAACAGTGCCAGATCTACTTCAACATCACCCACAAAGATCCTGCCATGCGCAAGATGTTTGCGGATAAGGCGTTCCGGCAAGCGCTCTCGATCGGCATCAATCGCCCGGAACTCATCGACATCGTCTATTTCGGACAGAGCGAGCCCTACCAGGCTGGGCCGCGTCCGACCCATCCCTGGTATAACGAGAAATACGCACGCCAGTTCACTGAATATGACGCCGACAAGGCAGGCGCGATGCTCGATGAGGCCGGCTACAAGAAAGGCGGCGACGGTTTCCGGCTGAGGCCCGACGGCCAGAAAGTATTCTTCTCGATCGACGTCATTCCGACGCTCTATCCCGACCTCGTCGATGCCCTGGAACTGGTCAAGACGCATTGGGCCCAGATCGGTATCGACATGAAGGTCAACACGATCGAGCGGGCGCTCTATTACACCCGCGGCGACGACAATGCCCATGATGCGGCGGTATGGCCGGGCCCTGGCGGTCTCGATCCGATGCTCGATCCGCGCGATTTCTTCGCTTTCCATCCGCAGGGCTCGCGTTATGCCATTCCGTGGACGCTTTGGTACACCTCCAACGGTGCACGTGGCGAAGAACCGCCGGAAAGCCAGAAGAAGCGCATGAAGCTCTTCGACGAAGCACGTTCGACGGCTGATCTCGACAAACGCGGCGCGATCATGAAGCAGATCTTCGACATCGCGGCTGAGGAGTTCGAGACCGTCGGCCTTTGCCTTGCTGTCGGCGGTTTCGGCATCATCCGCAACAATCTGCGCAATGTTCCCGAGAAGGAGCCGGATAGCTGGTCCTGGCCCAATCCCGGCCCTGCAATGCCGCAGCAATTCACCTTCACGAGCTGATTTTCGTCTTAAGCGCCGTGCCCGACGGTACGGCGCTTTCTTTCAGTTCGCCCTCCGAGATGCCTTGCCGGTCCTGACGGCCGACAAGGCCGGGTGGGCGGCGTTCAATGCAAGAGGCGCCTTATGCTGGTCTTTATCGCCAAACGCTTCCTATGGATGATTCCATCGCTGTTTGCCGTCAGCTTCCTCGCTTTCGTGCTGATCCAGCTGCCGCCAGGCGATTATGTTACGACCTATATTGCGACGCTGGCAGCCTCCAACGAGATCGTCGATCAGAACACGGCGGCGCAGTTGCGCGAGCGCTTCGGCCTCGGCGACCCTATGCTCATCCAATATTTCAAATGGATATGGGGCATTCTTACACGCGGCGATTTCGGCATTTCCTTCGAATGGCAGCAGCCGGTCTCTGACCTGATCTGGGAGCGTATGGCGCTGACGCTCGTTCTGGCTCTGTCGACATTGATCGCTACCTGGGCGATCGCACTGCCGATCGGAGTCTATTCCGCGGTGCGCAAATATTCGATCGGCGACTATTTCTTCACTGCCTTCACCTTTTTCGGCCTGGCCGTTCCGTCCTTCCTGCTGGCGCTGGTACTGATGTATGTCGCGGCGGTCGAATTCGGACAGGATGTCGGCGGGCTCTTTTCGCCGGAATATGAGAACGCGTCCTGGAGCTTCGCCAAGATGGTCGACCTCTTCTCGCATCTCTGGCTTCCCGTCATCATCCTTGCCGTCTCCTCGACGGCGAGCCTCATCCGCGTCATGCGCGCGAACATGCTCGATGAGCTGCCGAAGCCTTACGTCACAACGGCACGGGCAAAAGGTCTCTCTGAGTTCCGGCTGCTGATGAAATATCCTCTGATGATCGCGCTCAATCCGTTCATCTCGACGATTGCCTGGCTGCTGCCCAACCTCATTTCCGGCTCGGTCGTCGTCGCCATCGTCCTCAATCTGCCGACGGCAGCACCTTTGCTGCTGCAGGCGCTGATGGCCCAGGACATGTATCTCGCCGGCGCCTTCGTTCTGCTGATCTGCGCGCTGACGCTGATAGGCTCTTTGATCAGCGACATCCTGCTTGCGTTGGTCGATCCCCGCATCCGGTTGGAATAGGAGCCTTACATGGCCGACATCACCGTTACGAACATTCCGCCGGATCGCGCCGCCGTCGCGTCGCAGTGGCAGCTCATCTGGTGGGCTTTCCGCCGGCATCGGCTGGCCATGGTGGCGCTCGTCGTCACCGTGCTGATGTATATCGTCGCCCTGCTTCCCGGCTTTTTCGCCATCAACGATCCGAACCTGCAAAATGCGCGGGCGACTTTTCACCCGCCGCAGAGATTGCATCTGATCGATACGCAGAACGGGTTCTCCTTCGGCCCGCATTATTATCCGATGAAGCTGACCCGCGATCCTGAGACGCTGGCCGCCATCTTCAAGGAAGACACGACAAAACGTGTCGACGTCGAGTTCTTCGGGCGCGGCTACGAATATTCGGTGTTCGGCCTGTTCAGGACCAACATCCATCTGATCGCCTCACCCGACAAGACGACGCCATTGCTTCTGTTCGGCGCCGACAGGCTTGGGCGCGATGTCTTCAGCCGAACGGTCCAAGGCTCGCAGATCTCGTTGTCGATCGGCCTCGTCGGTGTCTTCTTCTCGCTCATGCTCGGCATCGTGCTCGGCGGTATCTCGGGATATTACGGCGGCCGCATCGATTTCTTCCTGCAGCGGGTGATCGATTTTGTGCTGTCGCTGCCGACGATCCCGATCTGGTTGGCAATGGCCGCGGCGCTGCCACAGGACTGGCCTGCGACGCTGCAATATATGATGATCACGATCATCCTGTCGCTGACGGGTTGGGCACAGCTCGCCCGCGTCGTTCGCGGCCGCTTCCTGTCTTTGCGCACCGAGGAATTCGTCGCCGCCGCGAGGCTCGACGGTGTTCGCGAAAGGCGCATCATCTTTCGCCACATGTTGCCGAGCTTTGCCAGCCATATCATCGCGTCGATCACGCTTGCGGTGCCGGCGATGATCCTTGCCGAAACCTCTCTCTCCTTCCTCGGGCTCGGTCTGCAGCCACCGACCATCTCCTGGGGCGTGCTTCTGCGCGAGGCCCAGAACATTCGCTCGATCGCCACCGCGCCATGGCTCTTCATGCCGGGCTGTGCCGTCGTGGTCGCCGTGATGGCGCTCAACCTTCTCGGCGACGGCCTGCGCGATGCGGCCGATCCCTACAACAAATGAGGCCGGCATGACCGATATCGTTCCCATTGCCGGTAGGCCGCTGCTCCAGGTGAAAAATCTGACGGTCGAGTTTCCTCTGCGCACCGGCGTCTTTCGCGCCGTTAGCGATCTGTCTTTCTCGATCGAGCCGGGCAAGACGCTCTGTGTCGTCGGCGAAAGCGGATCCGGCAAGTCGGTGACGGCGCGATCGATCCTGCAGATCGTCGATGCGCCCGGCCGCATATCCGGCGGATCGATCATACTGAACAATCAGGACGGCGGCTCGATCGATCTGACCAGCCTCAATCCGCGCGGGCGTCAGATCCGAGCGATCCGCGGCCGCGACATCGCCATGATCTTCCAGGAGCCGATGTCGTCGCTGTCGCCGATCCACACGGTCGGCAACCAGATCGTCGAGGCGCTTCGCCTTCACACCAGGATGAGCAAGGCAGAGGCGCGCGCTGAAGCCATATCGCTGCTCAAGCAGGTCGAAATTCCCTCGCCTGATAAAGCGCTGGACCGATATGCCTTTCAATATTCCGGCGGGATGCGTCAGCGCGCTATGATTGCCATGGCGCTCGCCTGCAAACCGCAACTGCTGATCGCCGACGAGCCGACCACGGCCCTCGACGTGACGACCCAGGCCGAAATTCTCGACCTGATCGCAAGGCTGCAGAAGGCCAAGGGCATGGCCGTTCTGTTCATTACGCATGACATGGGCGTCGTGGCGCAGATTGCCGACGATGTGCTCGTCATGCACAACGGCGTCGCCAAGGAATATGCGCCGGTCGAGCAGATTTTTCATGCGCCGCAAGACGACTATACCCGCATGCTGATCGGCTCGGTGCTGAAGCTGGAAGCAAAGGCCGAAATCCGGCAGGCGCGCGCGCCGCTCGATACGACGGCGCCACCGATCCTCGAACTCCGCAATGTATCGATGGATTTCGGTGAGGTGAAAGCGCTGGACGATGTTTCCATTTCGCTTCTGCCGGGCGAAACGCTGGGCATCGTCGGCGAGAGCGGCTCCGGAAAGACGACGATGGGCCGCTCGATCATGCGGCTGATCGATCCGACTGCAGGTGAAATCCTCTATCGCCGCGCCGACGGCGACATCATCGATCTGGCAACGGCAAAAGGTCAGACGCTTGCCGCCGCAAGGCGGGAATTGCGAATGGTGTTTCAGGATCCTTTCGGCTCCCTCAACCCGCGCATGACCGTCTCCCAGATCATCGGCGAGCCGCTGCTCGTCAATGGCGTCGCAAAGGGGCGGGCGCTGGAGGAGCGCGTTTGCCATCTGATGGAACAGGTTGGCCTCGACCCGAGGGCGCGCGAACGCTACCCGCACGCATTCTCCGGCGGCCAGCGCCAGCGCATCGGCATTGCCCGCGCCATCACCCTCAATCCGCGTGTCATCGTTGCCGATGAGRCAACCTCGGCGCTCGACGTCTCCGTGCGCTCGCAGGTGCTCGATCTGTTGATGCGCCTGCAGGACGAACTCGGTCTCGCCTATATCTTCATCAGCCATGACATCGGCGTTATCCGCTACATGTGCGACCGTGTCGGCGTCATGTACAAAGGCCAGCTCGTCGAAATTGGCGATGCGGAGAAGGTCTGCCGCACGCCCGAGCACGCCTATACGCAGGCGCTCATATCAGCGATCCCGCGCCCCGATCCGCGCGATCGCGATCATTCGCGGCGTTTCCGCTACGTCGCGCCGGACATTCTGAAAAATGGAACTTTTCAGCGATGAAAATCACCGGGATCCGTACTTTTCTCATGCATGTCGGTCAGCCCGACCCCGCGAACTGGGCTTCCGACCAACGTTCTGGCGGTGGCGCCTCCAAGCAGTTTGGCGGCACCAGAAACTGGCTTTTTCTGAAGATCGATACCGACGAGGGCATTACCGGCATCGGTGAATGCTCGGGCTGGCCGCGCGTCGTCGAGACGGCGATCCATGATCTCGCGCCACTCCTCGTGGGCGAAGATCCGGCTCATATCGAACGGCTGTGGCAGAAGATGCATATCGCCATGATGGGCCACGGCATGCTCGGGACGGTCGGCGGCGGTGCGATGACCGGCATCGACATGGCGCTTTGGGACGTCAAGGGCAAGGCGCTCGGCGTGCCTGTCTGGATGCTGCTCGGCGGCAAGGTGCGTGACCGGATCCCGATCTATTCGCATGCGAATACGCCCGAGCGAGCGCTTGCCCTCAAAGCGCGCGGCATAAAGGCGATCAAATGCGGCGGTGTCGCCGATCCGGTCCGCAAGGTCGCCGCGTTGCGTGACGCCGTCGGCGACGACATGGACATCGCCATCGATCTGCATGGACCGCCGTGGCTGACGCCTGCGGATGCCTGCCGGCTGGTTCGGGCGCTTGAACCCTATGAATTGATGTGGGTGGAAGATCCGATCGCGCCGGAGAATTTCGACGGCTACCGGCGCATCCGCGACGCAGCGCATGTGCCGCTTGCGGCCGGCGAACGTTCGGCGACTATCTTCGGCGAGCGCGAGCTCATCGAAAAGGAGCTGGTGGACGTGATCCAGCCGGACACGGGCCGGGCCGGCGGCATCACCCAGATGAAGAAGATCGCTGCCATGGCCGAGGCGCATCATATCCAGATGGCGCCGCATTCGGGCTCGCTCGGGCCGGTGGCGGAATATGCGGCTCTGCATCTGCTTGCGGCGATCCCGAACGCCCTCATTCTCGAGCGCCTCGACGATGACTGGGACGGCCGCCGCCAGACGATCGTGCCGCATCCGCAACAGGTTGACGGCTTGATCGCCGTTCCTGATGGCCCGGGACTTGGCTGCGATATCGACGAGGCTTTCGTGGCGCGCTTCCCCAGCAACGGCAATGTCTCGGTGCCGCAAAGTGCCGGCGCCTACAATCCCGGAACCGACAACGAGCATCTCTACGTGCAGACGCGCCTGTCACGCCGCACCTATTTCAATCGCTAGAAGGACAGAAAGATGAAGATCGACCGCATGCGGGTTTTCATGACCCGCGACAAGGACCGTCCCCGCGTGATCGTCGCGCTCGACACCGATGACGGGCTAACGGGCTGGGGCGAATGCTACAATCACGGCCCCGACAAGGCGCTTCCGCCGCTCCTGGATTATCTTTACGAATTTCTGTCCGGCCAGGATCCGACACGCGTCGACTATCTCGTCAATCTGTTGATCCAGCAAAGCCGGTTCCCGCCGGGCGCGCTCGGCCTTGCCGCGATCTCCGCACTCGATCACTGCCTGTGGGACCTCGCCGCCAAGGCGGCAAACGTCCCGGTCTACAAGCTGCTGGGCGGCGAGGTGCGCGACCGCATCAAGGTCTATGCCGGCGTCTATACCGCACCGGATGCACCGGCGGCCCGCGACGAGTTCGATCGTCTGAAGGAAGGGTGGGGTTTCACCGCCTTCAAGCTCAGCCCCTGGCGTATCGACATGCACTCCAATCGCTGGGGCAATGTCGTCAAAGCCTCGGCGGATTATTTCCGCTCGCTGCGCGAAACGGTCAATGACGAATATGAGATCGCCTTCGACGCCCATGCGAAGATTTTCGAGCCGATCGCCGCAAGGCAACTCGGYAATGCCTTGGCGCCCTACGACCCTCTGTTTTTCGAGGAGCCGCTGCGTCCTGAAAATATCGAGGCTTGGGGCGATCTGAAACAGGGGCTCAACTGCGTGCTGGCGACCGGCGAGTCGCTCTATAACAGAAACGAGTTCCTGCGCCTGCTGCAGGTCAAGGGCGCCGACCTCATCCAGCCCGACATCTGCGTCGTCGGCGGCATCAGCGAAATGCGCCGTATTGCCACCCTCGCCGAAGCCTTCTTCGTCGGCGTGGCGCCGCACAACCCGATGGGTCCACTTGCGACGGCGGTCAACGTTCATTTTTCTGCGGCGGCACAGAATTTCCGTATCCTCGAATACCGGCTGCCAAAGGGACAGGCCTACGTCTATGGCGGCCTCGATATCGAGAAGCGGGAGGGGGAAACCCGTTACGTCGTCGATCCCKATCTGCCGAAGGACGGCTATCTGGAGCTGCGTCCCGACCGGCCCGGCTGGGGCGTCGAAATGGACGAGAAGGCGATGGAAGAGGAAGGCTACATCCATTGGCAGCGGCGCGTGCCGAAGCGGCCCGACGGCTCCTACGCCTTCGCCTGAGGGCATTGCCCCCTTTAAAAACAGGAGCTGGCCGCCCGGATGGACGCGGCCAGCTCCCGCAGGGCTCTAGGCATCTTTCGGCAGCACTGAGCGAACCCTTGCGATGAAGACATGGAAGTCCTGCATGAAAGTGCGAAGGAAATCGGCGGTGGTGTCTTTCGTGACCTCGCCGTCATCGGTGATCAGGCCCGGCGTGAACTGGATGTAGGCTTCCGGGGCATTCATCTGGGGAGAGTTGCAGAAACTGAGCACGCTGCGCAAATTCTGCTGGGCGACTGCTGTGCCTATCGCGCCCGGCGACGTGCCGATCACCGCTGACGGCTTACGTGTGAACGAGTTGGTGCCGTAGGGGCGGCTCGCCCAGTCGATTGCGTTTTTCAGCCCGCCGGGTATGGATCGATTGTATTCGGGCGTAACGAACAGCACGGCGTCGACGGCTGCGATTGCCGCCTTGAATGTCTTGCCAGCCGGAGGGTAGTCGGCGTCATAGTCGTAGCTGTAGAGCGGCAGGTCCTTGAAGGATATCTCCGACATTTCAAGTTCCGGCGGCGCGAACCGCACCAACGCCTTGGCGAGCTTGCGGTTGATCGAGCCCTTGGCCAGGCTGCCGATGAGATAACCTACTTTATGCGTGGTCATGGCGTTCTCCAATATCTCGCATGATGATGGCAAGTCACTATTCGCCGAGGAACGTGACCGTCTCGCCGAGCGGGGCGCGGCCTGTACGGGCATAACTGACCGTGGGGTCCTCGTACCCGATCGACATGCCGCAGAAGAGGATGAGCCCGTCGGGGGGTGACAGGACCTCCGCGACCGTCTCGCGAACCTGCGACCACGCCATCTGCGGGCAACTGTGAAGACCTTCGGCGCGGAGCAGCAGCATGACCGTCTGCAGATACATGCCGACGTCGGCCCATTGGGGCAGGCCCAGGTCACGATCGATGTAGCAGAACAGGGCGGCGGGCGCGCCGAAACAGTTCCAGTTGGCGATTGCTGCCCGCTGGCGCGCCTCCCAATCCTCGCGCGCAATACCGAGCGCGCTGTAGCGCTCCTTGCCGAAGGCGGACCGGCGCTCCCCATAGGGGGACTTCAGTGCGGGCGGGTACATCTCGTACTGCCGCTTGTCCCAGGCGTCGCCATGGGCCACGCGCTCGACGGCGGACGTCTTGAGCTCAGCCAGCGGCGCGCCAGTCATCACGTAGGTGTTCCACGGCTGGATGTTCGATCCTGACGGCGACCAAGCTGCGGCGGACAGCACACGCTCAAGCACCTCCCTCTCCACAGGCTTGTCTTTGAACCCGCGCACCGATCGTCGACTTTTGACTGCCTCATATACGTCCATGATCGCCTCCGTCCGCCCGGACGGCCGGGCCAGCGTTGTGGCCCAACATCGCGCCTGGCAGCGCTCGCATCCCATCGCTGACCGCCGTTACGTCAATCTCGCCGATATCAAGCGCATAGCGCGACGGAACCAGCTCGCCGGGTTCCAGTCTGCCGGGGTATGAGGTGTTGTCCATACTCATGGTCGTTTCGTCCTGACTGTTCCGTTCCTGATGTGGTTCATTATCTCCATTCGCAATGGAGGCGTAATCACACGGTGGTCTAGGAGGGGTACATCAAACGTACATCAGGGATCGATGTGTTCGAGGGGCATGTCGGCGAGGCATCGCGGGACTTGGTGCTTACACTCAAGCCGCAGTCATCTCCTCGAAACCGCGTTCTTCGCCATTGCGCTGCTCTTCGCTGCCGCGGCGCCAACCATCAGCTGTGTAGGATCGACGTTTCGTATTTTTTATTGGGTGCCCAGGGCTCGGACACATTCTACTTCGGTGCGACGGTACGATCCGAAGATGTCAGCGAGCGTATCGAGCATTGCCCTGGCCGCGCCGGATTGAAGTGAATAGTAGATCGTCTGAGCAGCTCTTCGCGTCTGCACGAGTTCCTGTTCTCGAAGAATTGCCAAATGCTGGGACGTCGAAGATTGGCTCAAGCCCACCTCGTCGGCCAGGAGGCTCACGGACATTTCCCCCTCGGCCAGCAGATGCAGAATGTGAAGCCGTTTGGCATTCCCCATAGCCGACAAGAAGTTTGCTTCGTTTTCGAAGGCGTTGGTTTCAGGGGAGGGCGCGGTTGACGATTGATTGTTCACGGCGAGATCTCCTTTAGGGAACCAAAGCTGGGCACCAGGTCATATCCCCGAGCTTTAATTTAGGATTACCGCATGAGAGCGAGACCGAAACCCATTGCCGGCGCCGCATCGCTTTTTTTGGCGCAAATCGGATACGACTCGCCTCAAATGGACAGCGGCCGCAGATGATGTTCGAGGCCGGTATCTTCCACCATTGGAAGACACGCGGCTAAAAGCATAAATCAATGACTTGAAGCGCGCGTCGATGATCCGGATTGACGCGACGCGTTTTAGCGCGCGCCAGCCTGGCGCATCTGCATGGGCAGTGTTTCCCACGCTCGGATCAATTCGCCGATGGAGGCGGCCTCCATCTTGTGCATGACATTGCTGCGATGCAGCTTGACCGTCACTTCGCTGATGCCGAGATCGAAGGCGATCTGCTTGTTGAGGCGTCCGCGCGCCACTTCATGCAGAACCTCGCGCTCGCGCTGCGTCAGCGTCTCCAAGCGCTTGATATTGCGCTCGGCGACCGCGGCTTCCGCCCTTCGTTCGGCATCCATCGCAATGGCCGCTGTGATGGCGTCGAGCAGCGTCTGGTCCCGCACCGGTTTGGTGAGAAAATCCACGGCGCCGGCCTTCATCGCCTGGACGGTCATCGGAATATCGCCATGCCCGGTCAGGAAGATGATCGGTTTGGATATGCCGTTTTCAGCCAGATGGCGCTGCAGGTGGAGGCCGCTTGCTCCCGGCATGCGCACATCGAGGATCAGGCAGCCGGGGCAATCCAGGATATCGGCGTCAAGCAGTTCGCGGGTCGAGGCAAAACTGGTCGACTGGAAGCCARCCGACAGGATCAGCTCCGACAGCGCCTCGCGAACGGAGGCGTCGTCATCGACGATAATGACGAGCGGCTGGTTCTCTTCACAACTGCACTGTAACGATAACGGCGCCGATTTCCGCAGCAACGGCTGGTCAACTCTCATGTTACCCTCCATCTGTCGATTTATGCAAAGCGTTGGCGATGGCCGCCAGCAGCGCCTGGGCATCGAAAGGCTTGCGGAAAAATCCGCCCACGCCTTGAGCGCGGCCCTGATCTGCTATCTCGTGGCGGCCCGTGATCAGGAATACCGGCAGCTCCGGGCGTGATTTCCTCACCAGGTCGCGAAGTTCGAAGCCGTCGATGCCAGGCATTCCGATATCGGTGATGAGCAGGTCGAGGTCCGATAGCCCGTTGACGAGCAGCGAGCCCGCCGACGAGAAGCTGCGAGCCACATAACCCGCGGATTCCAGAAGGTCGCCCATCGATTCAAGCAGCCTTGGATCGTCATCGACAATTGCCACCACATGTCTTGTCTTGTTCATGTTCAATTCCCTCCCACTCGGCGCGAGTGGGTTATCGGTATTTCCAATCTCTCCGCGATCCGCACGAGATCGGCGAGCGATGCCGCCGCCATTTTCTGCATCACATTTCTTCTGTGGATCTGCAGCGTCACTTCGCTGATCCCCAATTCGGCTGCTGCTTGCTTGTTGAGAAGGCCGCTGACCACGAGAGGCAGCACCTCGCGCTCTCGCGGCGTCAGGTCGAGATAGTGTTGCCTCAGCATGTCGAGTTCGGCGCGTTGCGATCTCTTCTCCCGATCCTCAGCGATCGCCGCGTGAATTGCCGCCATCAGGTCCGCGTCGCTGAAGGGTTTGGTCAGGAAATCCACCGCGCCATGCTTGATCGCACGCACGGAGGAGGGGATGTCGCYGTGTCCTGTGATGAACACGATCGGCGGATGGTCCCTGTCGGCGATCTGTTTCTGCAGATCGAGGCCGTTGATGTCAGGCAGCTCGATATCGAGGATGAGGCAGGCGGGGACATCCGGCTTGTCCGCTCTGACGTAATCGCAGGCTGATTCGAAGGCGATGGCGCGCATGCCATGCGATTCCAGCAGCTCGCCGAGCGCTTCCCGAATGCGTCCATCGTCATCAACGATGAAGACAATATGGTCATCGGCTGTCATGGCGCCGCCTTCGTTTCTATGGGCAAGGTGAAGATCAACGTCGCTCCGCGCGGATTGTTCTTCTCGGCCCACAATCGTCCGCCATGCAGCTCGACAATCGAGCGGCAGATTGCCAGTCCCATGCCCATGCCATTTTCTTTCGTCGTGAAGAACGGCTCGAACATCCTCTCGGGAAACTCGATGCCCGGGCCGTGGTCGCTGATTTCGGTCCGGACGGCATTCCCCATATGCTGCACACGGATCTCGATCACCCTGTCGTCTGCAACGGCGTCCATCGCCTCGATGCCGTTGCGGATGAGATTGATCAGCACCTGCTGGATCTGGACGCGGTCGATTGCGACCAGCGGAAGGTTGCCGTCGATGCCCATGTCGATCCGAACGCGGCGGCGCGCTGCTTCGTCGGCCATGAGGTTGCGCGCTTCGTCGACGACGCCGGAGAGCGTCGTGTGGATCCTGCGGTCTGCGGATTGCTTGAACAAGGCGCGGATACGGCTGACGACATCTGCCGCTGAGTTAGCATCCCGGATGATGCGCTCCACCGTCCTCTGCGCCCGCTCCATATTCGGCGGTTCGGCCATGAGCCAGCGCTGACAGGCATGTGAGTTGGCCACGACGGCCGCGAGCGGCTGGTTCACCTCGTGCGCGATCGAGGCCGAAAGCTCGGCGAGGCTCGCCACCTGGCTCGCCCGTGCAAGGCCCTCTCGCGCCTGACGCAAATCTTCCTCCGCCCGAACCTCACCGTCGATATCAAGGCAGATGACATTCCACTGGACGATGATGCCGTCGGCATCGCGCATCGGCGCCGCACGCGTCTCAACCCAGCGATATTCACCATCGTGGCGCCGCAGACGATGCCTGCGCGCATAGGGCTCGCCGGTGGACAATGAATGGGCATAGTTCTCTTTGACCCCCGCCACGTCGTCGGGATGAACACCGGCATCGAGTGTGCCGTCCAGCCGGGTTTTCCCCGTTCCGTCCAGCTCTTCGAGATTATATCCGAGGAAGTCGCGGAGCTGAGGGTTTCGGTATACCGGTTCTCCATCAGGCGCCGCGCAATCGATCATTGCCGGCAGCGTTTCGACGATCTGCCAGAGCGAGCGTTCTCTCTCTCGCAGCGCGTCCTCGACTCGCAGCTGATCGTCGATGTCATGCGTCAGACCGTACCACTGGACGATCCGGCCGCTCTCGTCCCGCAGAGGCTCCGCGCTGCCTTTCATCCAGCGGTAGATGCCGTCGGCGCGCCGCAGGCGATATTGCTTGGAGAAGCGCTCGCCGGTGACGAAGGAATGGTCGAGCGCCTCGGCGAGGCTCTCCGCATCGTCAGGGTGGACGGCGGCTTCCATGATGGCGGAAAGACGGTTCATGCCGGGCTTGTCTGCATCGGCAACGTCCAGTCCCAGAAAATTGATCAGCCGTTTGTTGAAGAAAGTCGGCTCGCCCTGCGAGTCCAACCGCCAGAGAAGGCTCGGAACGATGTCGACGAGCTGTGACAGCTCGCGTTCCCGCTCTCGTAGGGCCTGTTGCGCGCGCACCTCGTCGTCGATGTCGAGTGCAGCAGCGTACCATTGTAGAATAATTCCGTTTTCATCCCGCAATGGTTCTGCGCGACCCTCCATCCAGCGATATTCGCCGTCCGCACGGCGCCGACGATACCTTATGGTGTAGGGTTCGCCGGTGGCGAGGGCATGGCTGAGCACCTCTCTCATGCGGGGTGCATCCTCGGGATGGACTGTCGCCCCGATGATGGCCGCCGAGCGGCTGACGTCCGGCTTGTCCCAAGCCGCGACGTCATCCACCCCGATGGATTCGAGGGTACGCTTGCTGAAGAAGGTCGGCTCGCCGCTGGGCGCCATGCGGGCAATATGAACGGGGACCATATCGACGAGCAATGACAGCTCCCGCTCACGTTCGCGTAACGCCTCCAGCGCACGCACCTCATCGTCGATGTCGAGAGAAACGCCATACCATTCCACGACCGTTCCGTTTTCGTCGCGCCGCGGCTCCACCCGGCACTCTGCCCAGCGGTAGACATCATCCTTTTCGCGCCAGCGAAATCGCATCGCGCAGCCGCCGCCGGTTTCGAAGCAGTTCCTGAGCGTACGCTGAACGTCGGGAGCGTCTTCGGGATGAACCAGCTGCTGCAGCAGATCGTCGATGCGCGGCTCACCGAGAGCGTCGAAATCGGCGATAACGGAGCGGAAATGATCCTGATACCGCTTGTTGAAATAGAACGAGCCGCCGGTGGGCTCCACACTCCAGATGCGGACCGGTACGGCGTCTATGATCTGCTGAAGCTGTTGCTGGCTCCGCCGCACAGCCTCTTCGGCATGAACCTGATCGTCGATATCGTGACAAAGACCGTACCACTGAACGATGCGCCCCGACTGATCCCGCATCGGTTCGGCACGGCTCGACATCCAGCGATAGAGGCCGTCGGCGCGGCGCAGTCGATACCGCATGGCGAAGCTTTCGCCGGTAACGAGGCAATGGCGAAGGGCATCTCCGAACCCCGCCGCGTCCTCGGGATGAACGGTGGCCTCCAGGACAGCCTCCAGCCGGCTCATGCCGGGCTTGTCGAAATCCGCCACATCGAGACCGAGAAAATCGATCATCCGTTTGTTAAAGAAGGTCGGCTCACCGTCAGGGGTCAGACGCCAGACGTGGCTCGGAACCATATCCACGAGCTGCGAGAGTTCCCGCTCGCGGTCGCGCAGCGTATCCAGGCTTTGGCGCAATGTGAGCACTGCCAGCTGGTGCTGCCGGGATATGGCGGCCACGATGAGCGCCGAAAATGCCGAGATGGCCAGAAAAAGCTGCAGCATGACCTGCTTGTGCTTCTGGGATTCGGGATCGCCGGCAAATTGGCTGGTGCCTGTTATCGTGAACAGCGCCGTGATCAGGGCGAGGAGAGCCAAGGATACGGCAGCGCCTTTGAACTCGAAGCGAACCGCGGCCCAAAGAAGAGGCGGCATGATGATGTATGCGAAGGGGAGGTAGCCGCTCAGAGAAAGAGCGGCAACGCCGAGAAAGATCAGTGCCAGGACGCAAGCTTCCACCCATTGCGCGGCCGAGAGCCGGGTCTTGCCACGCCAGCTGTGAAACACGACCAGTGCCAGCGGCGCTACGATCAGGACGCCGGTGGCGTCCCCGATCCACCATAGAGGCCAAGCCGCTGCGAAGGATTGCGATTGTATGCCAAACCACGCCAGGGTCGCACTTCCCACGGTCGCGCTGACGATGGGCGCGATCCCAGCCCCCAGTACGACGAATGCGAGAACCTCCTGCAAGGTCTCCAACCGAACCGGCCGCGTCAAGGTCCGGTTGACGAGCCATGCCCCGGCAACCGCTTCAAGGGCGTTGCCGATGTAGATCAGGAAAGCCGCAGGCAGTGGACTGTGGAACCACAGAAAATTGCTGAACAATTCAGCCAGGCAGCCTCCCAGCACCCACCAAGGCCAGCTGTAGCCGGATGCGACGACAAGTGTCGCGATGAAAAGCCCCGCCGCTGGCCAGATGGAAATACCTGTTCCAGGGACGATCGCGAGCGACTGCGCGAATCCGCAGGCCAGCACATAGGCCGCAATAAAAAGCCCCAGGTGCAGGAGTTGGGGGCGGTGCGACCAGACGCTGATCATCAGCTGTTCCTGCAGGACAGACAAAGTCAGGGGATCGTCAGCGTTTCGTACTGTCGTTGTTCTCAATTTCGGGTCTGGCGGGCTCATATTCGAACCGTAACCCCGCCACATTGCAACCGCAACTCATGGAAACCCATGCATTGCGCGGGGATGTAGCCGCCGCGCCGGGTCGGAATTTTCCGCGCGAACGAAGACCGGCATGTCGTTCCGTCTTGCCGATTGGTCTTCCTAACCTTCGGGATGGCTCCGCTATATCCCAAGTCTAAGCCGCTAGACCTCTTACATAGTGGAAGGGGTCTGGCTTTCCGGTCATTGTGTCGCCGTTCGCGCCGCGCAACTCGGCGGCTATAATGCATGTCGCCCGAAAGGGTGCCGCGGTTTGGGAAGACGGCATGCGATGGAGGATGCTGATATGAAAATCACGGTGGTTGGAGCAAGCGGCCTTATCGGAACGCGGCTCAGCGAGAACTTGCGCCGCTCAGGTCACGAGGTAATGGCCGCATCATTGTCGCTGGGTGTCGATACGGTTTCGGGCAAGGGTCTCGAAGCGGCCGTGGCGGGAACCGAAGTCATTGTCGATGTGACCAATGCCGCATCATTCGGCGACCGTGCTGCACTGGATTTTTTCAAGGCTTCGACGAAGAATTTGCTCGCGGCCGCGACCGAGGCTGGCGTCAGGCACTATCTTGCACTCTCTGTTGTCGGCACGCCTCGTCTCGTGGAAGGCGATTATTTTCGCGCGAAAATGGTGCAGGAAAATCTCATCAGGGCTTCAGGCCGACCCTACACTATTCTCCGCTCCACACAGTTTTACGAGTTCATCAGCGGATTGATCGATACCGGTGCTGATGGCGATGTGTTTCGATTGCCCCCGGCGTTCATGAGGCCGGTCGCAGCGAGCGACGTCGCCGCATTGCTGGCGGAATTGGCAGTCGGAGCGCCCTTGGACGATATCGCCGAAATCAGYGGCCCGGAACAATTCGGTATCGACGAAATCGCCCGGATCTATCTCACCGCGAATGAGGATGAGCGGCAGGTGGTGACGGATCCATCCGCATCGTATTTCGGGGTTGAATTGACTGAAGACGCGCTGCTTCCTGAGGCAGGTGCACGGGTGGCGACCGAAAAGCTATCCGACTGGCTCTACCAATCGATGGGGGAGTAGGCTGTGCGGTTTCTCTCCCGGCCGGCAGGGGATTAACTGATCTGCCACTGAACTTTCGCCTGGCTGCAATTAGAGCCCTGGCGCCTTTGAATACGACAAGTGGCCAGGCCCGGCGGAATCGCAAGAGTTTTGTCGAGTTCGAGCCGGATGTGGCAATAGGCCGGCATAGTTGTCGGGCCTGGTCTGAGCAATGAGCGCGACCTCAAAGGCTCATCGCAATCTTCAAATCGAG
The DNA here is from genome assembly GCF_056406015.1 of Rhizobium sp. P1_E1. NCBI lineage: Bacteria > Pseudomonadati > Pseudomonadota > Alphaproteobacteria > Hyphomicrobiales > Rhizobiaceae > Rhizobium > Rhizobium sp. P1_E1. The sequence goes on from NZ_JBFUAY010000090.1 coordinate 23,241, forward strand.
GTGARCGGGATTCCAAGACTTGCTTTCTAAAATATTGTGCATTAAATAATCGTACGCGATACAAAAGGAGTTAAGCTATGTTGAAGATGTTTGTCGCCGCCGCCGCAATCACTGCGGGAAGCTTTTTGAATGCCTACGCCGCCGAGAAGCCGACGGTCGTGCTGGTGCATGGCGCATTCGCCGACGCCTCCAGCTGGAATGGCGTAATTACACGTTTGGAAAAGGATGGATATCCGGTGGTGGCGGTTGCTAATCCGCTTCGAAGCGTGACGTCGGATGGCGATTACGTGCGCAAAGTGGTGGCGGGACTGAAGACGGACGTTGTTCTCGTCGGTCACTCCTACGGTGGCTCAGTCATCAATGAGGCAGCAGCAGACAGCGCCAACGTCAAATCGCTCGTCTTCGTCGCGGCCTTCGCGCCTGATGTCGGAGAAACCGCCGTTGCGCTTTCAGGTAAGTTTCCGGGAAGCACGCTCGCACCGACCCTTGACGAG
>NZ_JBFUAY010000091.1:0-23385 GCF_056406015.1 Rhizobium sp. P1_E1
GGCTAAAGCCGTGCCCCTCCGAGGAGAAGCTCAGATGAACCGATTTTTCGCATTTATCGCGACCGGAACGCTGATCAGCCTTGCCACGATCATTTCGGCTTGCACTTCGTCCGGAAATCTCGACCAGACGTCGTCGATCGGCGGCGGTTATGGCGGTTATTATGAGCGTCAGCCGCTTAATCCGGCGTGTGGGGGTGGGTTCAGGCCGAGCGATGGCCGCTCTTGTAGCTATTAGAAATGTGCGCCGATCGGGCATGATGCCGCCGGACGAAGTCGTGTGATACTGGCCATCCCCACAGACGAACCATCGCGGCAATCAGACTTCTCATTTTCCAGCGCTAGTAGCTGCACGGACGATCATTGCCGAATCCATCGCGGCAGGCAGGCCGAAGGGCAAAGTCTGCACTCTGAGCGGTATAGCCGACCGAACCCGTCTGCACCGAGTCGTTTGAGCTCGTGGTACACGACGACGCCGATACGGCAATGACGAAGACGGCTGCCATGGCTGCCGATAGTTTGCGAGTTTGAAGCATCTCCCCACCCCTTACTGGCCAAAGTGTCCGTATAATCCTGGCAAGTAGGGCCGATGAGGCGTCCTGATAACTGTCGTTGTCGATCAAGATTTTGTTATTGCCTGAAAACCCCTTCGCTGGCGTTCGCTGCCACGATCAAGGTTGTCTCGGCCACGCCTACAGATGTCGTTTGTTTGGACAACGACGATATGGGGAGCCGCAGCCTGTCAAAGAGGTCCCATTCAGCAAGTCGATTTCCCTATTTGGCCTACGCGGGGATCGGTATCAAATGCGAAGAAGCTGGACATTGAGGGCGGGCACCTTCGGCTTGACGGGAAATGAAATGAGCACGGCGTTTTCCCTTCTAGGTTGGTTTGCCACCATTTACAGGGGCTGGAACCTACTCACGTCTCTGTTCGAGCGGAGCCGAAGGACGTCCGAATTGAAGCGTGCCGGAATCGCCTTCCTTGTCCTAACCGCCTCGATCTTAATCAGCGGCATTTTGTTCGAAAACGATGCGCGGAATGAGGGCTCCGAAAGTGTGAACGACAGGCAAGATGCCAATAGCGTCGGCATATACGATCCTGCAGTTTGGAAGGCCGAGAAGGCGGCGGATCTCTCTTCGAAACGGCGAAGCACGTAGTCCAGGTCGGTCTCATTCCACTGGACTGAGCAGTGCTGCGGGGGTGTGGCTGACACACTGTAAACATCGGGCGAGGGCAGGCCATGCTCAGAGAAAAGCGCTTGCAACACTTCGATTGCAGTCTTGTCCATCCAGATGCGGCAATCTGAACGGCGCGAGAGCAGCCATATCTGCGGGCGTATGGTCAGCGTATAGGACCGTAGGCCCCGCGTTACTGGCGGGCCTTCTGAGAGCCTTGTAACGAGGCCGTTGAAGGGCCGTCGAAGGCCTTCGGCGATCTCGACGTCGACGGTCACCAGGTTGCCAATCAGCTCTTCCGGCTTCACCACTTCACGTTTGGCACGAACGACGAGCTTTATCTCGAAAAGTTGATTTACCCCTTCCTCGACCGACATCCTCTCCGGTAGGAGCTGGTCGTCACCCAACGGTGACGTAAGCTTTAGAACGCGATTTGCTTGGATGAAATCGGAAGACAAAAAGAGGTCGTTCATAACGTTCTCCGAATGAAATCCCTGAGATACGCTCAATCTAAGGTTCTATAATCATCAATATCGGCGGCAAGTAGGAACCTCTGAGGGTCTGTCAACCCCGGCACTCGGAAAGCGTGTGGAGTCGATTGAGACCCGACGGCAGATCAAGTTGGAGCTGCTTACTAGCCGCACATGAAAGATATCATCGATACCTGGTGAAATGATTGGGGATGCTAACCTGCCCACATGGATAACAACTACATCATCGAGCAAGCTGCAGAGCTGATCAGACCCTATCAGACAACGGGAGGTCGCTTGTTTGGCGACGTCGGTGCCGTGGCGATATCAAGCACGGGAAACCGGTAATTGCGAACAAGTTATTGTTGCATTAGATATTCACCAAGACGAGATTTCGTCCACGGAGATGGAGAACAGCATGACCGATCTGACCGCGCAAGGGAACGCCATCGTGGCGACTGCAAGCACGGCCGTTGCCACGGTTCTGAAGGAAGGCGGCGAAAAGCTGCAGCAGGCTATCGACATTGTGAAGTCGCTCGGTCTGCGTGGTGACGTTCGCAAGCCGCAGGCTATCGTGTCGATCATCGAAGAGATCAAGGACGCCGATCCGGACCTTGCCTATTTTATCGCACGCACGCTGTCTGAGCAGGAGGCTTTCGACGACCTGGTCGTCCAGAAGATTTCCGGCATCGCCGTCGGCGACGACTATAAGGAAATCACGGCAGCCTTCGACTCCATCCGCGCCGACGCCAAGAAAGCTGTGCTTGATGCAGCCGATGGCAATGAATCCATCTGGGGCAAGATCACCGGCTTCTTCAAGGAAGCGACCCAGGGCGACATCGCCGACCGTTTCTCAAAGATCGAAGATCGTTTCGAGCAGGTCACGACGACTCTTGCGGCCCAGCTGAAGGGTGAAAAGGAAATTCTCGAAGCCTACCAGCTGTTCCGTGGCGCACTCGGCCAGTCGCAGGTCGCGGCGCTCGCGATCAAGGCGAACCTGGAAGCGACCTGGAACGCGGCCAAGGAAAAGGCGGAAACTGCGCAGAAGGCTGTTGATGATGCCCAGGCTGCTGATGAGGCGACCAAGGTCAGTCTGCAGATCGCTCGCGACAGCGCCAACGACGCTCGGTCAAAGGCCGAAAGTCAGTTTGATATCGGCAAGGACCTCGCCGACAACCTGATGATCGCCTACAACATCACAGAAGTGACCATGAAGAAGCTGGAAGGCACCAGTAAGCTCAAGGACCGCATCTATAAGCGCTCTGTCAGCTTCTATGCCACCAACCGTTCGACGCTTGCTTCGCTGAAGGCGAACTACAACGCCACCATCGGTCTGGCCGAGGGGACCAATGCCCTGGACTCCATGACCGGCGGCATCAATAAGTCGCTTTCCGATCTCGCGGATGTTTCCGGCGAGGTGAACGCCAAGGCAATCAGGAGTGGCTACGGAAAGACCATCGACGCTGATGTCGTCAAGACGCTGGCCGAAGCCCTTCTCGTCGAAGACGAAGAAAACGCCAAGCTCATCGAACAGAGCCGCGCGGAAGCTAGTCAGAACGCGGACGAAATTCGCGCGTCGGTCGAGGACGTCAAGCGTCGCTATGCGGCAATGGCGAACAAAATCGCAGCGTAACGGGTAATATCCATGGCAGCTTCGTCAGCATCGGGCGCGAGCCCTTCCTTCGGCGACATGTTGGGTGTTTCCAACATCATCGACGATATTCGAGCCAGCGACCGGGTGGTTGACTTTGAATTGGGGGCCGGTGAACGCCGGAAGGCCCTCATCCAGCGCCTCAAGGAGCAGAAGGCCAAGGAGGGCGTCGTCGTCAAAGATGACGTCATCGAAGCTGCCGTGGAGCAATATGAAGAGCGGCGTTTCACGTTCACCCCGATGAAATCCGGGGCTAACCGGCTCGCGGCGACGGCTTACGTGCGTCGCGGCCGGTATCTCCGCAATACGGCCATTGCGGCGGCTGTCCTGGTGGTCGGTACGGTAGCGTACAACGTTGGCTACGATCAGTTCGTGATTAAACCGCGTGAGGCGGCCATCGCCCGCGAAGCGGCGGCAAAGGAAGCGGCGGCTCGCGAGCTTGAAACTGCGCTCACCGTTCGGCTCCCAGCCGAATTGAAGGCGGCAGTGTCGTCGGCAACCGTCGCCGCAGACCGCGTGTCGGATGTTCAGGCCAAGGCTGACATCGATAGCCGAAATACAGAGGCGCTGGCTGCCATCACCGCTCGCAACGTTGCGGGTGCTGAAACGGCAATCCGTCAAATTGGCACTATCGAAACGTCGATGCGTTGGAAGGAACAACGGGTACAGCAGGTGGCAGCCAAGCTTGCGATTCAGCCAAGCCAACTTCAGGCCGCCTACACTTCGGCCAAGGCACTTGCTGTGGCGGTCTCCGACAATCAGGCTGTCACCGACATCGAAAGCCGCAATACCGAAGGTCTCGGCGCGATTGCTGCGAAGAATGTCGAAGGTGCGCAGCAAGCTATCTCGGCTATCGGGGTGATTGAAAGTCATCTTCGACAGGTCCAGGCGCAAAAGCAGCTTACTGGTGAAGCGGCGAACTTCGTTGCTGATGCGGACGCGTCCCTGTCTCGTTATGTTAATTCGGGCAACCCTCTCGACGATGGCGCTCGTACCACGCTGACCCGTCGACTTTCGTTGATCACGGAAGCGGCCGAGGATGGCGACGGTCAGCAGATGCGTCAGGCTATGACGTCATACAAGAACCTCGTCACCTACGTTCAGAACGAAGCCAAGATTAGGATCGTCAATCGTCGTGGCGTGCGAGCCGGTGTCGAGCGGGATGGCACCCGCTGGTATCTTGTTGTCGAAGCACTTGTCGGCGGAAAGCCCGTTCCAGTCGAAGTTGGTAACAAGGAGGACGGCATTGCTGAGACGGTTCCCTACTGGGGTATTCGGGTTTCCAAGCGCCAATACACCAAAGTTCTGGACGATTACTCCGATGACAAGATCATCGACGACGACCGTGCCGGAACGAAACCCAAGGGCTCGCTCGATGTGAACTGGACCCTTGACGCCATCGACAATCAGACGATCACGCACTGGTAGGGAGATCGACCATGATCTCAGGATATGACGTTTACCGCCAGTTCAGCAGCATCCGTGACGATGTCGAGCGTGACCGTCGCAACATTTCCGAGAAAATTCTCGGCTTGCAGGGCGAAGTCGACAAGCTACTTCGCGAGCAGTCTGGGCTCTTCAAAAAGTTGGCGGCATTCCACGTTTCCGCAGGTGTCGCCCTCCCGGCTACCGTCGAACAGGCCCTTGACGAGCGGAAAGCCAAGGTGGCCTCCAAGAAGGAAGAGGTCGGCGAACGCACCCGGCTGATCAGTGTCTCGAAGAAGCAGGTCGCGATCCTCGACGAGAAGATCAATGCCCTCACCGCCGAAATTGAAAGCGAAGAAGCCGCGATCCGTGAGCGCTTCATGGCTGACGAGCGGGTCAAGCCGATCTATGTTGATCTGGCGGCCGCCTCGCAGGCTCATGGCGACATGAATCGTGCGCTACAGGCTGCCAACGAAGAGCTGGCTGAAAAGCGCCTTGCGTTCGAAAAGGACGAACTGTTCGTCTACCTGCATAAGCGCAAGTTCGGCACGCCGGATTACAAGGGAAGTCTCCTTCCGATCACGCGGATGCTTGATCGTCGGCTTGCCAACAGCTTCAACTATGTCGTTCAGGCTGCCGACTACGATTTCCTCGTTGCCCGGCCGGGTATGATCGAAGATCGCATTGCGGCTCGCAAGCCGGAGCATGAGAAACTGCAGGCCCAGTATGATGTACTGGAAGCAGAATATTTCGACGTCACCAAGCCGAAGCGCGATGAGCTGGAAACTCTGAAGGAACAGCGGCAGCAGGCAATCGACAGCGGTAAGAGCCACGCCGATGCACTTGCTACGATCAATCAGTTCCTGGCCGACGCCGCACTCGCTGAGGACGCCGACCTGAAGTCGATCATCTCGAATTTTGCAGACTTGCTGGCAAAGCCGGATTTCCAGTCGAAGATGCGTGCGATGGCAGAGCAGACGCCTTCAACTGAAGACGACGCGACGGTTTCACGCATCCAGGCAATCGCCTCTGAGGTCGCAACCCGCGACAGCCAGATCGACGACGAGAAGCGCAATCTCTCTTCTTGCGAGAGCAAGCTTGAAGGTCTGCGCCGCATCGAAAGTGAGATCGACCACAATAACTGGCACGCGACTGGTCATACGTTCAGCGGTGTTAACGTTGGCACGCTCGCGGACGCCTTCCTTCGCGACATGATGACGGACGCGAGCGTCATTGGGCAGCTGAACGATGCGCACCGCGACCCGCCTCGACCGCGTCCGACACCATCGTCGGGCGATTTCGGTGGTGGCTTTGGTGGCAGCTCGTCCTCCAGTTCCTCCGGTGGCTTTGGCGGCTTCGACGATTCGTCGACCACCAGTTCGTTCGGTGGCAGCTCGTCACACACGACGACCGGCGGGTTCGGTGGAGATTGATTGGCAGTGGGCGATGAAAGTCACCTTCCATTTGGCAGGCGGGAGAATGTCGTCTATCGTGTCAGTACGATATCTCCCGATGAAATAGTGGACGTTCGCATCACCGAGCCGTTTTAAAACCTCGAATACTTTGGACATCGGCCGCCTCCTTCTGGTCCGGAAAATCAGCCGAATGATCGGCGCTTCGCGAGCGACCAAAATGGCCGCTCCTGAAAGGCGACGGGTTAATGTTTCCTGGCGGCCGAACGCGGTCATCGTTGTTCGCGCCGCTCTGCTGGCACCCCAGCGCGAGGGTCTTATTCTCCGAAATAGCAAGTTGGTAGGGTATGTTGTTCTTTATCCTTTTTGTTTTGCCGTACATCGTCGGCTTCGTCGCGCTTGCGTTCTGGCGACAGGGGTGGACGCTTATGGCGGCAACCGTCGCAATGATTGTTGTCTATTTCTTTTCCATAGGATCAGGGGATGGCCCAGGCGCGTTCGCGGCGGATGCCCTTCCAGCTGTCCTCGCGGCTGGAATTGCAGCCGGGCTAGTAACCAGCGTCATTGCCATCACGTCGAACTATCGACCTGGCTACATTGTAGCGGCAATGTTCCCACTCGGATATATCGCTGGTTATACGGTGATCAGGTACTTCTGAAGCCCTCAGGGATATCGCGCCCGTTCGGAAACTACGTGGGAGCGGAATCGGACTCTTTGGCCCAGCCGACCTGGCACCTGCGCTCAGTGGCGATCTGCAACATCGCCGAGTAAAGCCGTTGACGATGGGGTCGGACGAACGTACATCATTTATTACTTCGCACCTGCGGTAATTATCATACGATTCAAAACGCTAAATAATAACAAAAATCAGTTGCTTACTCGAAGTTTCTCGACTACGTTTTTTACAGAAGAGTTCCGAAATAACCGGCCCTCGCCGGCGATACTCAGCGGTCGTTTGACCTCGCTTGAGGAGGATGATGACGTTGTTTGTCCGACTTCGTTTCTTCGCAACGGTGCAGCGAGTGCGTGATCTCGTCTCGATCCGATACCGACCTACGACGGCAATCTGACGCGTCGTAAACCCTTTGTTCCACTTTTCTAAGATGGTGCTCCCGTGTGGCGCGCCCGAGGTTTGTTATGCAAAAGCAAGCTGTCGTATTCAACGGTCAGGAAGTCGGGATCGCGGTCCCTGTCGAAAACCGCCTCAAATTCATCGCTGTCCGGTTCAATGTCATCGACCTGGACAACAGGCTCTTCGACACGGTTACCGAAATCCGGCGCGCCATTACCGAGCATCTCGCGTCCAGCGGTCGTGCGATCACCTCGCACTGAATGGCAGGAGATATTTTTCTACGTCATGCGGCGTCCGTCATCGGAGGCCGACATGAACGCAATCCCCATCTGCTTCACTACGCTGCCCGATTACGAGAACTCAAAAGTGAAGAATGGTGGACGAAAGAGCATCAGCCGAGGCGGGTTCAATGCCCCACGTCTCAACCATGAAACTCCCGAACACCGTCATCGAACTGAATTCTCTCGTGGCTCCGAGGTCGGATGTCGTGTTGATGTCCAAGCTGATCGGCCAGTGCTCAGGGCTCTTGCTTCCTACTCACGAACTTCAAGCTTGTCGCCATATTTCAAGGCGAGCCGACGGCAGTCCTCGCAATTCAACATAATGCCCTCCGCAACGACACTCCGCTGGAACTCCGAGAGTGGAATCCCGCCTAGCCGCCGCAGGACGGGGCGGTTAGAACCGGCGCTCGAACGGCAGTCAGGAGTTCCAAGGCAAAAGCAGCTCAGCGTCGTGCAGGAGTGACCAATCCAGCGGTTCACTAAGGGTTTGAAAACACCGCTCATTTCCTGTAAAATATGCGGGACAGGAGGCGATATAAAGCCGTCGTCCTGTTGACCAGGGGAAGCCGGCGATACGGGCCGCACGGCGCAAAACCCTGGAAAAAGTGGTGGGCCCGGAGGGACTCGAACCCCCAACCAAGCGGTTATGAGGCGTAGGACCCGATCGCTTCAAACGCGTTCACAGGCGTCCAGGAACTCTGCAATGCCATGAATCATTTTGCGATTCCTCGCGGCGGGGCTGATCGCAAGCATCCAGGGGCGTCCGTAGTCGCAGCGCCCGATGTTGCCAGATCCGATGCCATTCCGGTGTCATTTCCGTTGTCACGGGAACGGCTAGTTAGGGCTTCCGGGCAGCAGCGTCAAATGACCGATCCGGCGAATGGTGCGAAGGACGCCGTGAGCCAGCACCTATCGGACGCAGCAAGGACTGGATGGGAGGCCCAAGGCGGACATCGGCCCGCACCCGCGTGATCGCATCGCTCGCCGTCCATCCGGGGCGCCCGGCTTATCCACGAGCTCGGGCCCGTCGTCCCGCGCGGTGGACCGCCTCAAGCCGAGTAAGCGCTATGCCTGCGGTAAAGTGGCTCCGGGAACGAAGGCGGCCGTACTGTCTCCGCTTCCGTCGTCGTACAACCAAAGGCTGCTGATTGGATTTGCTGTCGTGGCAATGGTGGTCCTCGTTTTCGCGGGAACTACAGGGCAAGCGCTGAAACTTTCGAGCCCGACCTTGATCATATATCGATATAAATTATATTATAACATATAATGATTTCAAACACGGAGCCAGTCATGCCCATCACCGCTATTTCCGAGAAGCTTTCTGTCTCGTCGCAGCCGAGTATTGTGGAGATCCAGTCGCTCCGCGACAAAGGATTCAAGACACTCATCAATAACCGACCGGACGGCGAGGATCCTGCACAGCCGGGCACGCAAGCGGAAAGCCAGGAAGCGAAGCACTGCGGCCTGTCCTATGCCTTCGTCCCGGTCACGGCCGGCACGATCACCGAGGCGGACATACGTGCGTTCCAGCGCGCCGTCGACAAATCCGACGGACCCGTGTTCGCCCACTGCAAGACCGGCACTCGGTCGCTAAGCCTCTACTTGATCGGCGAGGTCCTTGACGGCCGCATGCCTGCCGACGAGGTCGTCGAATTCGGACGYAACCGCGGCTTCGACACCAGCGCCGCCGCAGCCTGGCTCGTGCAACATGCTGCCCGCAGGCCGCAGGTAAGGGGCTTCTTCGACAAGCGGACCTGGAGCGTCCAGTATGTGGTTTCCGATCCCGCGACCCGCAAGTGCGCCATCATTGACCCGGTGCTCGACTTCGATGAGAGGGCCGGAGCTACGGCGACCATCAACGCGGACGCGATCCTCGACTACATCCGCGACAACGCGCTGACGGTCGAGTGGATTCTCGACACCCACCCCCATGCCGACCACTTCTCCGCCGCCCATTATCTGCAAGAGAAGACCGGCGCACAAACGGCGATCGGCGAGCGCGTCGCGGACGTCCAGAAGCTGTGGAAGGGCATCTACAACTGGCCTGAGCTTGCCACCGACGGCTCGCAATGGGACCGGCTGTTTGCCCATGGCGAGACGTTCAAGGTCGGCTCGATCGATGCCAAGGTGCTGTTCTCTCCGGGACATACGCTCGCCTCCATTACTTATGTGATCGGCGACGCTGCCTTCGTGCACGACACGCTCTTCATGCCCGACAGCGGTACGGCACGTGCCGACTTCCCCGGCGGTGACGCGCGCGTCCTGTGGAAGTCGATCCAGGACATCCTCGCGCTCCCGGATGAGACGCGGATCTTTACCGGCCACGACTACCAGCCGGACGGTCGGGCACCTCGCTGGGAAAGCACGGTGGCCGATCAGAAGAAGTTCAACCGCCATCTTGCTGGCGTGACGGAAGAAGAATTCGTGGCGCTCAGGACGAAGCGCGACAAGACGCTGCCGATGCCGAAGCTCATCCTGCATGCCCTGCAGGTGAACATCCGCGGCGGGCGCCTGCCGGCGCCGGAAGCCAACGGCCAGCGCTACCTCAAATTTCCGCTCGATGCATTACAGGGAGCAGCATGGGAATGACCACCGATCTAAAGGCGATGAGGAGGGTGGGGCTTTCCCCCGCCGAGATGGCCAGCCGGGCCGGAGAGGTAGCGAACCTCCTGAAGACGCTGTCCCATCCGGCGCGCCTGATGATCGTCTGTACCCTGGTGGAAGGCGAGTATTCGGTCGGCGAGCTTGAAGAGAAGCTCGACCTCCACCAGCCGCATCTGTCGCAGCACCTGACGGTACTGCGTGGTTCCGGGATCGTCGAAACCCGGCGGGAGGGGAAACAGATCTTCTACCGCCTGACGGAAGAGAAGGCCGCACAACTGGTCGCCGCCCTCTATGACATTTTCTGCGTAAAGGATGACAAGTGAACGCGTATCTCCCCTCATTGGTCGGGGGCATGCTGATCGGCGTGTCGGCCGTCATGCTTCTGCTCCTCAACGGCCGGATTGCCGGGATCAGCGGGATCGTCGGGCGTCTTGCTCAAGGGATCGGTTTGACGACCAACCTTGCCTTTGCGCTCGGGCTGCTGCTCGGGCCGCTCGCCTATCTGCTCATGTTCGGTGGATGGCCGGTCGTGCAGATCACCACCGGTTGGCCGCTGCTCATCGTGGCCGGACTGCTTGTCGGCTTCGRCTCGCGCATGGGATCGGGCTGCACCAGCGGCCACGGCGTGCTTGGGCTTGCCCGCCTGTCGCCGCGGTCGATGGTAGCGGTCGCCACGTTCCTGACGGCTGGCGCGGTCGCCGTCGCATTTCTGCGAGGTGTGGGGTTATGAACCGGAACATCAACCAATTCGTGGCGGCGCTCGCTTCGGGCGTTGTCTTCGGCTTAGGACTGTCCTTGTCTGGCATGCTGAACCCTGTCCGCGTCCAGGGCTTCCTCGACGTCTTCGGGGACTGGGATCCGAGCCTTGCCTTCGTTCTCGGCGGCGCCGTCGTCGTCGCCTTTATCGGCGTGCAGGTGATGAAGCGGATGCAGCATCCAGCCTTTGACGACAGCTTCCACGTGCCGACGAGCCGCCGGATCGATGCTCCGCTGGTCGTTGGTTCGGCCTTGTTCGGCCTAGGCTGGGGGATCGGTGGCTTCTGTCCCGGTCCGGCAGTCGCATCCCTATCGGTCGGCCTTCCCCAGACGTTCCTGTTCGTCATCGCCATGCTGGTCGGGATGACCTTGTATGACAGAGTATGGAGCAGACGGACGTGAATACCTCCATTTTGGCGGCAGTTGGCTCCGGCGGAATCGTCGGCTTCATGCTCGGCCTGCTCGGCGGCGGCGGGTCCATCCTGGCGACGCCGCTACTACTCTACGTGGTTGGCGTGTCCCAGCCGCATATCGCCATCGGAACGGGTGCGCTTGCGGTCTCGGTGAATGCCTTCGCGAACTTCGCAAGCCACGCGATCAAGGGGCACGTCTGGTGGCGCTGCGCGGCCGTCTTCTCTGCACTCGGCGTCGTCGGCGCCCTCGGCGGTTCCAGTCTCGGCAAGGCGATGGACGGAGATCGCCTGATTTTCCTGTTCGGTATTCTCATGCTCGTCGTCGGCATCCTGATGTTGAAGCCCAGGAAGCCAGTATCGGCAGAATGTCGGCCCATCGATCTTAAGATGTGCCTTGCCGCCGCGACCGTGGCACTCGCCGCCGGCGCTACATCGGGTTTCTTCGGGATCGGCGGGGGCTTCCTGATCGTTCCCGGCCTCATGCTGGCGACGGGCATGCCGATGATCAACGCGATCGGGACATCTCTCCTCTCCGTCGCTGCGTTCGGACTGGCGACGGCCCTGAGCTATGCCAGTTCAGGCTTGGTGGATTGGTGGCTTGCCTCCGAGTTCATTGGCGGTGGCATTGTCGGCGGCGTTCTTGGCATGCTGCTCGCTGCGCGGCTCAGCGGCTACAAGGACATCCTCAACCGCCTGTTCGCAGCGCTCATCTTCGTGGTCGCTGCTTACATTTTGTATCGGAACTGGGGGACGGTGGTGCCGGGCTAAGGCGCCAAGCGAAGGGCTCGACAGCGGACGAGCCGCGACTTCCGGCCAGAAGTGACCCTTCGCGTATAAAAAGCGAGCGACCCTTTCAACACCAACACGTTGACCACCTCGTAGAGCCCAGCGGCGTCATTGCTGGTGAGAACCAGATGGTCAGTACCCATCGTGTCTGAAAGCGACATGCTACCACTCCGGCACGGCCGCGCACGGAGCGCGGCCATGTTCCTCTCTGTGTCAATGCGCCATGAATATTGGCATGCTGCTTTGCTCGATCATGTTGCGCGTCACGCCTCCGAAGAGCGTCTGCTGCCAGCGAGGGTGATTGTATGCTCCCATGACGATAAGATCAGCGTTCAGGTCCATCGCATGCTGCCTCAGGACCTCGTCGGCCGTGTTTCCGCCGCTGGCCACGCGATCGACCTGAACATTGACCCCGTGACGGGACAGGAAGCTTGCGATGTCGGCGCCTGGTTCTTCTCCATTCACCCGCTCTCGCGAGACTGGATCGACCATCGTCACGTAGACGCAGTCCGCCGTCTTCAACAGGTCGAGGGCCTGCCTTGCGGCACGCGACGCCTCGTCGCTCGAATCCCATGCCAGTACGATCGATTTTGAAGTGGAAGAGAGCGGCCGCCGTCCGCGGTTGATGATGACCGGCGTCGGCGTATGGAACAGAGCGCCATCCATGACCCGCTTCTGGAGTTCCTCGTCCTTGCACGCTTGGCGGCCGACGAGAACGACGTCGGCATAGAGCGCCCGTTCTGCAATGTCCTCCCGCGCAAAAGCATATTCCGTATAGACGTCCTGCACATCGTAGGAGAGTTCGGTGCGCGAGAGGTAGGCCTTGATCTCTTCGGCTTTCTTGACGAGTTCCTCGATTTCGCGCTGGCGTTCTTCCAGCCAGACGGTCGACAGGGAGTTGTATTCTCCCATCATCGGCGACGCGCCCATGCAGATCACGACCGCGCTGAGATGCGCTCCGGAGGCGCCGCAAAACTCCACGGCGGCCTTCAGGTCTTCGTCGAAATATTTGGAAGTCAGGATGCTCATTACCGTGCGAATGGACATTTCGATCACCTCTCTTGTTGAATATCGAGAGGATAACGGCACTTGCGGCGACGTTCTTTGATCTTCGTCAAGCATGGGATGAACGATCGCGGCGTCGCCGGGAGACGAACTTGTCGACCTCGGTCACGAGAACGAGGGAGCTAGCGATCAGCATGCTGAGGCCCCATTCAAGAGGCGTGATCGGCGAAAGGCCGAGCGTTCTGCTAAGCCACGGCACGTACATCGCCGAGATGTGGATCGTCTGGGCGGCGAGCACGCTGAGGAGCAGGAACCGGTTCCGAAGGATATCGACGGAGAATATCGATCGTCTTTCGGAGGAGCACGCCAGGGTCTGGACGTTCTCGAACATCACGAAGATGAGAAGGGTTATGTTGCGGGCTTCGGGAACGCCATATCCATGCGCAATCATCCACTGGAATGCCAGGAACGCTGCTCCGCCGATCACGACCGTCGATTGGACGACGCGCCGGATCATCGTCCGGTCGAGGACAGGTTCGAGCGGAGAACGTGGCGGCCCCGCCAGTTCGTCTCCTTCCGGCCTGCCGCCGGCAAGCGCGACGTCCTGGATGCCGTTTGTCACGAGATTGAGCCATAAGAGCTGAACAGGGAGGAGCGGCATGGGCAGGCCGAACGGCAGCGCGAGCATGAAGAGCAGGACCTCGGCGGCGCCCGTTGCGACCGACATCAGCACCACCTTGCGGATGTTGCGATAGGCCGCCCGGCCTTCTGCGATCCCCGCGACGATGGATGCAAAGTTGTCGTCCGTGACGACGAGATCGGCGCTTTCCTTCGCCWCGYCCGTTCCCCTGAGTCCCATCGCGACGCCGACATGCGCCTTCTTCAACGCCGGACCGTCGTTCACGCCGTCTCCGGTGACGGCGACGATGTGGCCATTGCGGATCAGAGATGCGACGATCGCCGATTTCTGCGTTGGCTGCACGCGGGCGTAGATGCGGGCCTCTCTTGTGATCTCGTCCAGCCGTTCGTCGCCCGCTCGAGCGGCTTCATCGATGTCGTGGCCCGAAACGACCTGGCCCGCGTGAAAGCCCAGGCCGGCATCTCGGGCAATCGCGGCAGCAGTCCGCGGGTCGTCCCCGGTCACCATCACGACCTCCACGCCCGCCGCGTGGCAGTCTTTCATAGCGTTCGGCACTTCAGGCCGGACCGGGTCCTGCAGTCCGGCCAGCCCCAAGAACACGAGATCGACAAGGTGACCGTGTCCGAGGCTTCCGGCGAGGGACGCGCCGATTTCCCCTTCGGCGAACGCGAGCACCCTGAGGCCTCGAGCGGCCATTTCTTCCTTCTGCGCCAAAAGCGACGCACGGTCGATTTCGACTAAGTTTCCCGCGGAGTCCATGCGATCAGACATTTCTATGAGCACCTCCGACGCCCCCTTGACGAAGACATGAATCCGATCACTGCCGTGGTGGAAGGATGCAGCGTATTTGTGCTCGGGCTCGTAGGCGATCCTTGCCGCCAGCGGGTATCGGTCGTTCAACTCTTCCTGTCCCAGCCCGGCCTTCCGTCCTGCTGCAAGAAGCGCCACGTCGACCGTGTCTCCGGCGGCGACCCAGAGATCGTCGCGGCGAGCCAGGGTTCCTTCGTTTGCGAGTAGTGCAGCGCGTAGCAGCCTGCGCGCCCTCTCGCGGACAAGGTCGCTGTCCAGGCCGCTCGCCCTGATCTCGCACTTGTCGAGATCAGCATGGGCGTCCAGGGCGATGTCCGTGCCGTCCGGCAGGCGAATTTCGGTCACCGTCTGCACGTTGCTGGTCAAGGTACCCGTCTTATCCGTGGCGATTATCGTGGTCGAACCCAGGGCCTCAACGGCCGGCATGCTTCGGACGATGACGTTGCGGGCGGCCATCCGCCGCATGCTGACGGCAAGCGCGACGGAGATCGCGATCGGGAGCCCTTCGGGAACAGCGCTCACCGCCAGACCTACGGACATCATGACAAGATCGTGCAGAGGGAGGCCCCGCATGAAGCCCGCGACGACCAGCACCAAAGCTGCCAATCCTACGAAAACCGCGAGCGCGTTCGTGAACTTGGCCAGACGGGCAACAAGCGGGGGCTGCGACGAACTGGCTCTTCCCAACTCGGCGGCGATGCCGCCAAGCATGGTCGCGGTACCCGTAGCGGTCACGACGCCCTTGGCTCGCCCGCGCGTCACCAAGGAACCTGCGAGCAGCATGGAACTGGCGGCGGTTTCATCCGACGAGCCTTCGACGGTTCGCCCTTTGGGGACCGGCATCGACTCGCCGGTCAGAAGCGACTCGTCGCATCGGAGATCACTTGCATCGACAAGCATCAGATCGGCAGGGATTCGGTCGCCGGATTCCAGAAGAACGAGATCGCCCACGACCAGCCGCTTGGCCTCGATCCTGCAAGCCACGCCGTCCCGTATGACCCTGGCCGACGGCTGCTCAAGCTTGCGAAGGGCGGCGGCCGCTCGATCCGCAGAATACTCCTGGTAGGTGCCTATGGAGGCATTGATCAGAAGCACGACGAGAATGAACAGGCCGTCTTCGATCCTGCCGGTCGCAAACGAGAGCGCCGATGCCAGCAAGAGGATGTAGATGATCGGATTGCGAAATTGGATGAGAAAGACCCGCAGCGGCGATGGGGGCTCAGGCTCGGGCAGCGTGTTGGGTCCAAGCTCGGCGAGGCGTTCCTCGGCCTCGGTGCTTGTCAGTCCGATCACCGCAGGCGTCGTGGGGGCGGGTGTCTGCGCCGTCAGATTCATCATGGGCTCCGGGCTTGTCGCGACGATTTCATTGAAGGCTCCCCCGACAGCCTATGTGCTCCCGCGCACGAGGCATTGACCGGGATCAAGGAGCTTCGATCGAACTGAGATATGCTGGAGCCGATTTATGGACCGCGGCTTTATGCGGCCACGCGCTGCGCTTGGATCGGTTCCCGACGGTGCCGCGTGTGGACCCGCATCGATCAGGCAAGATTGGAAGGCACTAAAATGAATAAAAGCTCAGTACAGACCGTGTTGCAGACGATGAAGGATGACCTTGTCCGTCGTCTCGGAGCGATCGATGCGGACTTCTGCGTCGCGCTCGAGAAGGACAGCGAGGAGCGCGCGACCCAGGTTGAGAACGACGAAGTTCTTCGCGAGATGCAAGCCGAGGGGCGCGACCAGATTGCGGCCATCGACGCGGCGATCGATCGGCTGAACGACGGCACATATGGGCGATGCGTCAAATGCCATCATCCGATCGGCAAGGAGCGGCTAACCGCGGTTCCCTATACGCCGTTCTGCATCGATTGCGCAAAATCGTTCCGCTGACTTCTGGATTGATGGGAGGGTGAAAGGTGGCTACAGCGGCGGCTTGGAGGGCTGGTAGGTGGACGTGGCCTCAGGGCCGGGTGTTGCGACTGAGGGACGGGAGCTCCGGATCGGGCCTTCTGGTGCTGTCGTCGCTTCTTGCACTTGTGATCGCATTTGCCTTCTATCTCGCGGGCAACGGCCTTGGATACAAGGCAATCCTCAYCGGCTGCACCAGTCTGATCCTCGCGGCTCTTTGCGTTGAGATCGCCAGGAAGCTGCGGAAGGAGGAATACGGCCTGGACCTGATTGCGGCGCTGGCCATGGGGTCCTCCCTGTGGTTCGGCGAATATCTTGCCGGCGCGATCGTCGGTCTCATGTATTCCGGCGGTCAGTTTCTGGAGGCATACGCACATCGTCGCGCCGACGAGGGCATGTCGGCCTTGCTGGCGCAAGTTCCGCGGACGGCCCTGCGGCTTGCCGGAAACGGTTTCGAAGAAATTCCGATCGAGACGGTCGCGGTCGGCGACGTGCTCCTCATACGCAAGGGCGACGTCGTACCGGTCGACGGGGCGCTCGTCGGCGAAGTCGCGACGATCGACCAGGCGGTGCTGACCGGAGAGCCTCTCCCGGTGCGCATCGCCAGGGGTGCCAACATTTCAAGTGGCGCTACGAACGAGGGGGACGCGATCGAAATCCGCGTTCTAAGCCGAGCCGAGGACAGCACCTATGCCGGAATAGTCAGGCTCGTGGAAGCATCGAGGCGCTCCAAGGCGAAGCTGATGCGCCTGGCCGACCGGTTCTCGGTTTGGTTCTTGTTCGCCACGGTTGCGATTGCAGGAGTCTCGGCATTCATGTCCGGAGACATGTCGCGGATCGTGGCCGTGCTGGTCGTCGCCACGCCCTGTCCGTTGATACTGGCCGTGCCCGTCGCACTTGCTGCAGGCACTTCAAAAGCAGCCAAGGAGGGCGTTCTGGTGAAGGGCGCGAGGCCCCTCGAGGCACTCGCCCAAGCCACCGTGGCGGTATTCGACAAGACAGGGACGCTCACCGCGGGACAGCCGGAAGTCGGCCATATCGAGGGGCCGGTGCATCCAGACAGAATCCTGCGGTTCGCCGCCTCGCTGGACCAGGCGTCGGGGCACGTGGTTGGACGCGCGCTGGTGGACGAGGCGCATAGACGTGGGTTGGTACTGAGCCGTCCATCGGAGGTGACCGAGACCGCGGGATCCGGAATTTCCGGAATCGTCGATGGCGTGCGTGTCGGCGTCGGAGGAGACACGTATTTCGGAGAGGCGCCGTCGTCCGGGGCTGACGGGTCACGCAGTGCAATGCGTGTAAAGGTGCTGTTTGACGGCACGCCGGCTGGCACGATCACGCTCGAAGACCGGCTACGCGAAGACGCTGTCCAACTCGTCGCCCAGCTCAGGGCGTCGGGAATCTCTCGAGTGGTCCTGGCTTCTGGTGACGAGTTGGCTGTCGCGGCAGCCATAGCTCGCTCGCTGGGCTTGGACGACGTCGCGGCGAGGCTCGCTCCCGCAGACAAAGTCGCAGTAATCGAGAAAGAGCGCGTCCACGGGAAAGTGCTGATGGTCGGCGACGGCGTGAACGACGCGCCAGCGCTGGCGGCAGCCGATGTCGGAATCGCGGTCGGCGTCGAGAACCTTGCCGCGGCCGCGGAGGCTGCGGATATCGTGCTCGTCCGGGACGACCTCACCAAGATAGCGACGGCGATCGGCATCGCGCGTCGTTCCCGCAAGATCGCGCTTCAAAGCATCTATGCCGGCATAGGTCTCTCGCTCCTCGCGATGGGGTTCGCGGGAGCGGGATACCTTCCGCCAGTCGGCGGCGCATTGCTTCAGGAGGCCATCGACGTGGCGGTCATTCTCAACGCCCTTCGCGCTCTCTAATGGGCGAGAAGCACCGGCAGCTCTGCCTTGACGAGCAGTTCCCGAGTGACGCCGCCGAGGATGAACTCACGAAGCCGGGAATGGCCGAACCCTCCCGCGACGAGGAGGTCCGCCTTTCGTTCCAGCGCGGCCGATTGAATGGCGGCGGTCGCGGTCTCGCCGCCTGCCTGGATCGCAACGTCGTCCACGTCCAATCCTGCGTGCTTCAAAGAGGAGATCAGGAGGGCGCGGTTCGCCTCGTCGATCTCCTTGTCGTCGGTGATCGAGATGACCTGCACCTTGATCGCGCGTTCGATGAAGACCCGTGCGCAGGAAAGGGCGCGCGCTGCAGTGGCGCTGCCGTCCCAGGCGACGGCGATCGTGTCCACACGAGAGTAGACGCTGGTGGCTGGAAATAGCACGAGCGGACGGCCGCTTCCGAATAGCAGCGTTTCGGAGAGTTGTCGGGAGAGCTCCGAGGCTTCGACGATGGAAAGGTCGTAGCACTTGGCAATTTCAGAAAAGCGTTCATAGACGAACGGTTCCCTGACCTCGAATCCGTGGATTCGCACCTCGAAGCCAGTTTCCGAAATAGCGTCGGCGACGTGTTCCCGCAGCGAAGTCCCGCTGTCCCGGCTATACCGCTCTGCTTGTTCCCGCCATGTGTCGACATCGATAAAAGTGGGAAAGGGCTGATGGACCTGGGGGATCCGGACTTGCGGGATGCTTGCGACGAGATCGGCGTCGTTCTGCCGAGCGAGGTCGATCGCGTTGTCGATGACGGTGAAGGAACTCGGGTCCGGATAGGTCGACAACGGAAGATGGAACTGCGGCTTCATGCTGGCCTCCTGAGATCAAAACAGCCGTCATGATGCATGCCGCAGGGAAAGTTCGCATTGCGCTTTGTCAAGGCCGCGGCGCAACGATGCTCGTATGATCGTGCCTTCACTAAAGCTGGAGAACGCGGCCATGACGATCAAGCTGACGGAGATCAACCCCGGTGAGTGTTACCGGATCCTTGAGAACGAGCGCTTCGGTCATCTCGCATGCTGCAAGGATGGCCAGCCCTACGTGGCGGCAATCTACTTCGCCTTTTCCAGCGGCGTCGCCTATAGCTTCACCATGCCTGGCAAGAAGCTCGACTGGATGCGGGGAAACGACAAGGTCTGCCTTCACGTCGAGCAGCGTTCGAGCGCCGGCGGGTGGACGAGCGTCGTCGTCGAAGGCAGGTTCGAGGAGTTTCCTGACAGCGACGCGCGACGAAGCGAAAGGCTCCATGCGTGGTCGCTTCTCCAAAAGTATTCGGACTGGTGGGAGATCGGCTCTATGAAGCCCCACGAGCTCCCCATGCTCGATGGTCCTCCTCACGTCTTCTACGGCATTTCCGTCACGGCCGTGTCGGGACGCAGCGCGGTCAGAACGGAATGACCGTCGATGCTCGAGGCGAACCCACATCTCACAAGAGGAGCACCACATGACATACCTCCCCGGTCCAAGCGCCACATTCAACTTCGACCTCGCACCCGTCTTTCGCGCGGTGGCTCTGATTCAAGACGAGACCTTTGCCGCGGCCACGGTCACCACGGATCTGACGGCGTCCGCCGCGCGACGGGGGCTCCGATACTTCGAATTCCTCGCTCGACTTGTCTGCAGTATCGACCACGGCGATGCGGTCGAAGTACTTTCGGACTTCGTCGAGACCGAGCTGGAGGAATATCCTAAGGAGGTGTCGCGGCTTTGCGAGACCCGTTCACGACTGTTGTCGCACGCGGCAGAACTGTGTCGCGACGTTGCCGCCGGTCAGGTCAGCGGGGCTGAAGCGAAGACGGTCGTGTAAAGCGCGCGGCGTCACCGGGTCGTTCGCAAGACGAGCACGGAGCATGGTGCGCGCTGCACGACGTGGTCTACGACCGAGCCGAAGACCCGGTCGAGCACGTCGTCCCGATGAGAGGCGATCACGACGAGATCGGCGGAGATCTCTTTTGCGATGGCGACGATGAGCTGCGACGGGTTGCCCGCCCGGACGTGTATAGAAGCAGGAGTGCCGGTCGACCGCAGGGCTTCCGAAAGTCTGGTCTCGGCGGCGGCCATCACCTCGACCGCCCAATCGTCCGGCGATGCCGACGAGGGCAGGCCCTCCACCGCGTGAATTAGGTGGAGGCTTCCGTTGGGCGCGAGCTGCGCGCGGGCCGTTTCGAGGAGCTGGAGCATGCGTTGCCGGGATCCTCGGCCGATGGCGCAGACGACTGTGGCGAACATGTCAGTATATGTCCTTTCCAGACAGGCTGACGAACTCGGTGGTCAGTCCATCGTCATGCGCTTCCTTGAGAAGCCGATCGGCGCTCATGATGTCGAGACACATGGTGCCAGTGAAGGATTGCCGGAGCGCGCAGCAGAAATGGTCTCTCGCCCACGCCTGGCCCCGCGGCGTGGCCGCCGTCACCTCCCAGCGGTCCTCGTCCCGACGTTCGAGAACAAGGTCTGCGGACGTTCGCTCGACTGGAGGAATGGTCGTGGCTATGTCGGTTGCTGCCTTGCGGGTCTCTTCTTGTTCGCGCATGTCCGTCTCCTTTGGATGAGGTCGTGGCGCTGTGTCCAGAAGGCTATCTTCTCCAAGGCGTTCCGTCTTTGACGAGCATCAATCCGGATGTTTGACCGGGATCAAGCCAAGGTCGGGAAGGTGGTGATACGATTAGAGCGTGGCACATGCCGGTGGAGGGAAGCGTGAAGGCGATGGTACTCGAACAGGTGGGGCGGCCGCTCCGTCTCGTGGAGCGGCTGGACCCGCCAGCGTCGCCCGGCCGCGTCGTCATCAAGGTGGAGGCCTGCGGCGTCTGCCGGACGGACCTTCACGTCTGCGACGGAGACCTCTCCCAGCCAAAGCTTCCTCTCGTTCCAGGGCATGAGATTGTGGGAACCGTGATCGAAACGGGCGAGGGCGTTCCTGGTCGCCTTTTCGGTCGAAAAGTCGGGGTACCCTGGTTGGGCCACACCTGCGGCCACTGTGCATATTGCCGAGAGGGTCGCGAGAATCTTTGCGACGCCCCCGGCTTCACCGGCTTTACGATCGACGGCGGCTTCGCGACGCATGCGGTCGTCG
This sequence comes from Rhizobium sp. P1_E1, assembly GCF_056406015.1. Taxonomy (NCBI): domain Bacteria; kingdom Pseudomonadati; phylum Pseudomonadota; class Alphaproteobacteria; order Hyphomicrobiales; family Rhizobiaceae; genus Rhizobium; species Rhizobium sp. P1_E1. The sequence goes on from NZ_JBFUAY010000091.1 coordinate 21,355, forward strand.
AGGCGGGCTACGCGTTCGAACTGCCTGACGATACGGACCCGGTGGCGACCGCGCCTCTTCTCTGCGCTGGCCTCATCGGGTGGCGATCCTTGAAGATGGCGGGTGAGGGGAGGACGATCGGCATCTACGGGTTCGGCGCGGCCGCCCACATCCTCGTGCAGGTGTGCAAACATCGGGGCCAGAGCGTCTATGCGTTCGTGCGTCCTGGAGACGAGGCTGGGCAGAAGTTCGCGCTTGATCTTGGCGCCGTCTGGGCCGGGTTCTCCGGTGAGAGGCCGCCGGTGCCGCTCGACGCCGCCATCATCTTCGCGCCGGCCGGCGAACTCGTGCCGATGGCGCTCGACGTAGTGCGGAAGGGCGGAACCGTGGTCTGCGGCGGCATCCACATGTCAGACATCCCGAGCATGCCCTACCGTCTGCTCTGGGGCGAGCGGCGGGTCGTCTCGGTGGCGAACCTGACGCGGAAAGACGGAGCCGAATTCTTCTCGATCGCGAAGGCGACCGGCGTCCGATGCGTCACCAGCGTCTACGCTCTTGAGCGTGCGAACGATGCCCTCAACGACCTGCGCGCAGGCCGCCTGACCGGCGCAGCCGTCATCGTTCCGTAGCCGAAGACTGTCGATACCTCGACGACGGTGAGGCGACCGTCACTCTGCTTGATTGGTCTGGCCCAATAGAACGCGTCCGGAACTAAAATTCTGGAAGACGGGACACGGGAGAAGCAGGCGGCCTGATGATCCACGAGATTGAACCTGTGAATGTCCCTCCCTAGTCTGCCTCTTCGGCCGCGGCTTCCGTGAAAATCTCGGACCGGATTTCGTTCACGGTCTTACCCGCCGCACGAAGCACGACGATCCTCCGGATGGTGGCGTAGGAGTACGGATCGTTTCGGTTCGTTGCCGAATGCCTGCACCATTCGTCGAGCAGGAGACTTACCGCAACATTTTCGCTGGCTTCCGTCGATGTCGCTTCAGGACGTCGGTGGAAGGCAAGGCTCGCAAGCCCGAACAGCTTCAAACCTATCGCGGACGCTGAAAATATCATGCCGGGATATTAATGGTTTTCTTGCTCGCGAGGAAATCACAAACTAGAGGGCGGCCCTCGGAAATYGCTTGGAGAAAGAGGCCCCACTGCCACGCGCCTTTGCTTAACCGAAATCGAGCGATACCCACCCCAGGCGACTTTCCCCGTAGACGCTTTGCGTCGGCTCTAGCGAGGAGGGGTAGGCGAAGCATCCCAACGCGACGGCGACGAGCCCTTTCCTGAACTCCGGCATCCAGAAAACCGTCGACCCGCACACCGGGCAGAACCTGAAATCGATCGATCTCCCGCTGTCGCCCGACCGGACGTGGCTGTTCGATGCTCCGGAAGTCTCCATTTGATCCGCTTGGAAGAAGACGGCCACTCCGAACGCGCTGCCGGTGCGACATTGGCAAGCCCGGCAATGGCAGACGGAGATTTTGACGGGTTCTCCGTCGGCGATTATCGAAAGCTGGCCGCATGAACAACTGGCCGCTCGTCTCATTCCGTGCTCCTACTAACTGATGTCCGCGAAACCAACCGACTGGTCAGGCCCCCGTCGTCGACCGAGCACAGCCCGCGAAGCGTTTCGACGCCGGGAGCATGCCGGTCAGAGAGATAACCGCGCAGGTTCGTCGCTCGTCCGTGTAGGCACGCTACTCCGATTCCCTTTCGACAACACGCCGCGCCCGGATCGCCGACGCAATAAAGACCCGTGAAAGACCGTGGTAGAGGGGTTCGCGCGATAGGATCCGCGACGTCACGTAGCCGATCATCGACACCGCCATGACTGGGATGACTGCCTCGTGGTCGCCGGTCATTTCCAGGATGATGACGAAGGCCGTCATCGGCGCCTGCACGACGCCCGCGAAATAGCCTGCCATGCCGAGGATGGCCGCCAGCGTGATGCTGGTGCCGAGCAGGGAGCCGACGGTGCTGCCGAAACCGGCGCCGACGGCGAGCGACGGCGCGAAGATTCCGCCTGGAATACCTGACAGCATGGACAGGAAG
>NZ_JBFUAY010000092.1:0-22389 GCF_056406015.1 Rhizobium sp. P1_E1
CGGTATGGACGACCACGTCCTTCTGCCCGGAGAAGATGCTCTTGTAGATCTGCGGTGAGAGATAGCGCGAGATCTTCAGGGAAACGCTGGCGAGGAATTCGTTCGCCGCTTCCAGATCCCGGTTGGCGCTGTGGATGGTGCGCGTCTGCTGCCGCTGGAGCACAATGAAGCTGATGCCGATGAAGGCGACGAAAAGGAAATAGCAGAGCAGGTATTTGAAGGCGAAGACGTTGCTCGCATAGGGCTGCCGGATGATGACTTCCTGAATGCCGCGCACATCGCCCACCTTCCAATCGGTCTTCGGGCTTTCGGGATGGCCATTGTGGCAGGCAACGCAGGCCTGGCCCATGACGACAGGGGTGATGAGCCGCAAGGTATCGGTCAATCCGACACGGGTGAGGTCGTTCAGCGTCTGCTGCGGATTGGCGCGCAAGGCAGCGAGCGCATTCTTTTCGAAGTCGTCGAGCTCGTGGGATGCGCGGCTTTTGAACGGCAGGTCGGAGACGAAACGGTAGGTGATATTGGCCTGCTGCTCCTTGATGACGTCGCCGAGCTCCAGGGAAAGCGTGGCCGGCAGCGGGATGGCGCCTGGAATATTCGCATAATTGTGAGAGACGACCGTGCCCTCAGTCGTGCCGTTGGCGTGAGCGGCCAGAACGCGCCCCACGACATTCGTGGAATAATAGGAGCGGATGCTCGATATCAGCGAGCTCATATCGCGGGCCTGGCGGCGCAGGGTATTTCCCGAGAGATCGCTGATATCAAGCCAGACGGCGAGCGGCAGGCCTGCGAGCATTGCCAGCACGACGACAATCAGCCAATAGCCGCTGCGACGCGCGGCGGTTTCGGAAATCACGGCGACCTTCATTCTTCTCTCGAAAAAGCATCCGATTTTCGATCGTTACAAGAACATTTCGCCGCGCACCGGGCAAGGTCGAAGCCTCGTCGTCCAGGCAAAAGCCGGGTGAAAACTGGAGGCGTAGCCGTATTCATGGCGCTTCTCCGCCGCCCGGCGGAGGTGACCGAAAGGAGAGTGCCCCGGAACGCAGGTGCGAATGGCATTTGGATGGAAAGCGGCGTAGCCTGTCCGCCGGCAGGTGCGGGTCGCCCTGCCGGCCGTGGGAGGGGACACCCGGTGAGATCATGACGCGCGCGCAGCAAATCGGTGTCGTTCTCGGTCTGGCKATCGTGACTGCGCTTACGATCCTTCGAGCAAGTGATCCCGGGATCTTCAAGTTGATCCGCGGCGTGACCTTCGACGAGTATCAGCGGCTGGTTCCCAGGACCTTCGAGCCGATGCCGGTCCGCGTGATCGACATCGACGAGACTTCGCTGCACGAATTCGGCCAATGGCCATGGCCGCGGGACCGGATGGCGCTGCTGGTGGACCGGCTTTCGGAAATGGGCGCCTCGGCCATCGCCTTCGATATTCTCTTCGCCGAGCCGGACCGGCTGTCGCCGCGCAATGTCGTTCGCGAGGTCGCCGGGGTCGATCCTTCCCTTGCCGAGAAACTGCCTGATAACGACGAGATATTCGCCCGTGCAATTGCCGAAAAGCCCGTCGTGCTCGGCTTCGGACTTTCCAACGAGGGCAATTACCGGCCGCCGGTCAAGGCGGGTTTCGCCTTCACCGGCGAAAGCCCCGTCTCAGCCCCCCCCTATCTCGGTGCTTCGACGCCGTTGCGGCCGCAGTTGGAAGCCAATGCGGCGGGGCTCGGTCATATCAGCCTCAATCCCGGCAATCCCTCGCCGGTGGTACGGGCGGTCCCACTGTTCCTGACCGACGGCGAGCAGCTCTATCCGAATCTCGCGATCGAAGCGCTGCGTGTCGCACAGGGGGCATCGACCTACGTGCTATCAGGCGCACCCGATCGCGCCGGCATCATGACATCGGTAAAGATCGGGGATTTCGTCGTGCCGCTGACGGCGGCGGGTGAGCTTTGGCTCTATGTCACCCCCGACCGGGCGGAGCGTTATATATCCGCCCGGCAGGTGCTTGCGGCCGAAGGGGCCTCTCCAGATGTCGCCGCCGCCGTCGCCGGCAGCATCGTCTTCGTCGGGACATCGGCGGCCGGCCTGCAGGACATCCGCGTCACCGCGCTCGGCGAGAACGTTCCCGGCGTTTCGCTGCATGCGCAGGCCGTCGAGCAGATCCTTGCGGGCCGCTTTCTCTCGCGGCCCGACTGGGCGGACGGGCTGGAAATCCTGATGATCGCCGTGCTCGGATGCCTGCTCGTCGGGGTGACGACCTTCGTCAGTCCGGCCGTCGCGCTGGCCTGCGGCCTGCTGATCACAGCCATGGCGCTGGTGGCGTCCTGGCTCTCGTTTCTTTATGCGGGGCTTCTCCTCGATCCCCTGGCTCCGATCATCAGCGGATCGATCACCCATTTCGCCTCGACCTCGTTCCGGATCCTGGTGATCGACCGGGAGCGGCGCGAGGTGCGGCGCGCCTTCGGGCATTATCTTTCCCCGTCGCTGCTCCATCGCATCGAGCATTCCCGCGACGCGTTGCGCCTCGGCGGAGACGATCGCGAGCTGACGGTCATGTTCGTCGATGTCAGAAGCTTTACCGAAATCAGCGAGCGGCTGGCGCCGACTGCCGTGGTCGCGTTCCTGAATACCTTGCTCGATGCGCTGAGCCGCCATGTGGTGGCCAATGAAGGCACGCTCGACAAGTTCATCGGCGATTCGATCATGGCGTTCTGGAATGCACCCGTCGATGTGGCGGATCATGAAATCAAGGCCGTTCGCGCAGCGCTTGCCATGCGTGAAACGCTGGCCGAACTGAACGCCGGCGACGCCTTCGGCTTCGGGCCTGGACAGCAAGTCGGCATCGGCATCGGCATCCATACCGGTCTCGCCTGTGTCGGTAACATGGGCGCCAAGACCCGCTTCAACTATTCGGCGGTCGGCGATGCCGTCAATGTCGCGGCGCGCCTGGAGTCGTGCTGCAAGGAGGTGGGCTTCGATATCCTCATATCAGACAGCACGGCGAGATCGGTGCAGGGAATGGCGCTGATCGAGGCCGGCGCCATCCCGCTCAAGGGAAAGAGTAGCCGAACGCAGATTCTCGCCGTTGTCGGCGACGAGCGCGTCGCAGCCTCCGCGGAGTTCGCCGCGCTTACGGTCGTTCACGAGCAGCTGACGCAGGCGCTGCATTCGCATTCGRAAAACACGCGCAAGCTTATCGGCACGGCAAAGCTCAGGGCGGCGCAGGTGATCGGCGGGCTGGCAGAATTCTACCAGCGGATATCCGGCAGAAGCGATCACTTCCGCGAGGTGCCGGATGGCTTCGAGAAGAGCGTCGCCGATTGACGGCATCAGCGGTTGCGATTGAAATTCCGGCCCCTATCGTGGTTCCGGTCCCCATCACGATCGCGATCCTTGTCGTGATCGCGGTCACGGTCACGATCTCGATGATGCCCTTTATCGTGATAGTCGTGATCATCGTGCTGATCGTGATGTTCATGCCGGCCACGGCCATCATGCTTGTCGGGTTTATCCGGTTTGTCGTGATGCGGCTTGTCAGGCTTGTCAGGCGTGGCCGGCCGCTCCTTCTGCGGCTCGGCCTGCCGCTGCGGCGGATCTTGCCTCTGCGGACTGGGTGCCGGCGCCGGATCGCGAGGAGGCGGGGGGCGGTTTCTGTCTTTTCTTTCCGGCGCGACGGAGGCCATATTGCAGCCGCCGAGCATGCCGATGCCGCCGGCAAGCCGCTGATTGCCGGAGAGGAAGGGGAGGGCGCGCTGATTTCCGAGCGTCTCGAGGATGCTGGGATCGACCCGGCGTGCTGCCGACATATCGCCGTTCGGCTTGGCCACCACGCAATCGCAGCGCTGCTGCAACTGCCGGCAGCCGCCCGGACCGCAGAAGCGGGCTGCGCCGTTCAGCAGCACGACGGCGGTCGTGCCATCCGGGCCGACGTAGAAATCGAAAGCGGTGCCGCGTACGCCGATCGTGCCGGCCGGTGTCAGGATCTGGTAGGCCGAAGAATTGGAACTGCCGCTGACCCAGCGGAATGTACCCTTTGCCGCCCTGATGGTGAGTTTCTTGACCGATTGGGAATCATCGAAGACATATTTGTCGATGACGACCGACGAACCCCAGCCGACCGCGAGCTTCGTGCCGTCACGAAACAGGAACTGGCCAAGCCCGGATTGAGATGTCTTGATGCGCTCGTTGCGATGGACGCTGGTGTCGACCTCGATCGGGCCGCTCTGTCCCGTCACTTCCGTCTTGATGACGACAGCCTGGCCGACCGGCTCGGCGGCGGGTGCCGGCGATGCGCTGCTTAACGCGATGCAAAGCGTCGCGACTGATACTGAGCGCCAACCCCACATGATACACGTACCCCGGAACACGCGATTGTTAACATTTTAGCAATTGCTTGTCTTCTAACCCTATTGGGTTAGGTCGCCGGCCGACGGTTAGCGGAAATGCCGCGGCTTGCGTCTTCCGCTTGAAGCGGCATTCTCTTCGGCGTGTCGAAACCAAAGCTCTCGCGCGTCGCAAAAGAACCGTTGTGCCGCATTTGGATTTGCGATTTGTATGAGCGCGGAGAACAAGCCCTTTCCCGAAGGAGAAGAAGGCGGATGCGGAAATATTCGGTTTTTGCCGTGGCACGGGAGGCCCTTCGTGGCCACAAGGGTTGGGAGAAGCAGTGGACTTCGCCTGAGCCACGCGCCGAATACGACGTCGTCATCATCGGTGCCGGCGGCCACGGGCTGGGTGCTGCCTACTATCTCGCCAAGGAGCACGGCATCACCAATGTGGCGGTGATCGAGAAGGGCTGGCTCGGCGGCGGCAATACCGGGCGCAACACCACCATCATCCGCTCGAACTATCTCTACGAAGAGAGCATGCACATCTACGAGCATTCGATGAAGCTCTGGGAGGGGCTTTCCCAGGAGCTCAACTACAATGTGATGTATTCGCCGCGCGGCGTGATGATGCTCTCGCACAATATTCACGACCAGCAATCCTTCAAGCGGCATATCCATGCCAACCGGCTCTACGGCATCGACAATGAATGGCTGACACCGGAGCAGGCGAAGGCCTATTGTCCGCCGCTCGATATCTCGGCCAGCGCGCGCTACCCGATCAACGGGGCGGCACTGCAGCGGCGGGGCGGTACGGCGCGGCACGACGCCGTTGCCTGGGGTTATGCGCGGGCGGCTTCAGACCGCGGCGTGCACATCATTCAGAATTGCGAAGTGACCGGTATCCGGCGCGGTCCGGACGGACGGGTGACCGGGGTCGAGACCTCGCGTGGCTTCATCGGCGCCAGGAAGGTGGCGGTGTCGGCGGCCGGCCATACGACCACTGTCATGCAGATGGCTGGCGTGCGCGTGCCGCTGCAATCGAGCCCGCTGCAGGCGCTGGTTTCCGAACCACTGAAGCCAATCTTTCCCTGCGTSGTSATGTCGAACACGGTGCAYGCCTAYATCTCSCAGTCCGACAAGGGMGAACTSGTCATCGGCGCCGGCACCGACCAATATAATTCCTATTCCCAGACCGGCGGGCTGCAGATCATCACGCACACGCTCGACGCCATCTGCGAGCTCTTCCCGATGTTCCGGCGCGTCAAGATGATGCGGCAATGGGGCGGCATCGTCGACAATACGCCGGATCGTTCGGCGATCCAGTCGAAGACGCCGGTTCCCGGGCTTTACGTCAATTGCGGCTGGGGCACCGGCGGCTTCAAGGCGACGCCGGGCTCGGCCAATCTCTTCGCGCATCTGATTGCCCGCGACGAGCCGCACAAGTTCAATGCCGGCTTGACGCTGGACCGTTTCCGCAGCGGCCGGCTGATCGACGAGGCGGCGGCGGCGGCGGTGGCGCACTGATGTGGACGGCGGCTCTCCTCGCAATCGGGATCGACGGCGCGGCCATGCCGGCTGGTGACGTCTTTCCCGGCGCCGAGGATTTCCGCCTGCAGAAGATCCACAGGGCTGCCGGCGAAAGCGAGTGGCCCTTTGTCGCCGAGAGCGGCACGCTGCTTTGCGCGATGATCCTGCGCAAACCAGCCGTCTATTTCGTGCCTGAGGTCGGCGGAACGCCGGGACGTGCCTTCGTGATCGACAACGATATCGCCAAGATGGCTTTTGCGAATATCGGCATGACCGATGTGCTGGAGCCCTACGACAATTTCGAACAGCTTCTCAAGCGCCTCATTCCCTACGTAACGATGGGAAAGCGTCTCTGCAATCAACCTCCGGGAACCAATGTTTCCGGATCGGAACTCTAAGACGGGTAACACATGCTGCTGATCTATTGCCCATACTGTCAGGAAGAGCGCTCCGAGCTCGAATTCCGTGGCGCAGGTGACGCGCATATCGCGCGGCCCACCGACATCGCCTCGATCTCGGACGAGGAATTCGAAGCCTATTTCTTTCTGCGCGACAATCCGAAGGGGCTGATCTTCGAACGCTGGCGGCACATTCACGGCTGCGGGCGCTTCTTCAATGCAGCGCGCGATACAGTAACCGACAAGTTCATCATGACCTACAAGGCGGGTGAACCGAAGCCTGAGATCGGCGCGGCGGCCCAGCAGCATGGGCCCGTCGAAACATATGAAGCCGTGGAAGGAGAGGCGCAATGAGCGGCGTGAACCGTATCGCCGGCAAGGGGCGCCTGACACCGGCCAGAACCGCGCGCTTCAGCTTCGACGGCAAGAGCTATACGGCGCTCGAAGGCGATACCGTCGCCTCGGCGCTGATTGCCAACGGCGTGCATCTCGTCGGCCGTTCGTTCAAATATCACCGGGCCCGCGGTATTCTGTCTGCAGGGGCCGAAGAGCCGAACGCGCTGATCGACGTTGCCCGCGATACGGCGCGCAAGCAGCCGAACGTGCGCGCCACGGTGCAGGAAGTTTTTGACGGCATGATCGTCAACTCGCAGAACCGCTGGCCCTCGCTTGCCTTCGATGTCGGCGCGGTCAACAATCTGATGTCGCCGTTCTTCGCCGCTGGCTTCTACTACAAGACATTCATGTGGCCGCGCGCCGCCTGGAAACACGTGTACGAACCGCTCATCCGTCGTGCCGCCGGCCTCGGCGTCGCGCCGACGGAGGAGGATCCGGACCATTATGCCAGCCGCTATGCCCATTGCGACGTGCTGGTGGTCGGCGCCGGCGTGGCCGGGCTTTCGGCGGCGCTCGCCGCCGCCGAGACCGGTGCCCGGGTGATGCTTTGCGACGAGCAGGCGGAAGCGGGCGGGGCGTTGCGTTATGATACCGGCGTGACGATCGACGGACAGGACGGCAATAGCTGGGCACAGAAGGCCGTGGCGCGGCTGGAGGCGATGGACAATGTCGAAGTGCTGGTCCGCACGACCGCTTTCGGCTACTACAACCACAATTTCGTTGGTCTTGCCGAGCGCGTCACCGATCATGTCGCCAAGCCTTCCCGTGATCTGCCGCGCGAGCGGCTTTGGCAGGTCCGGGCAAAGCGCGTGATCCTCGCCACCGGCGCGATCGAGCGTCACATGGTGTTTCCGAACAACGATCGGCCGGGCATCATGCTGGCCTCAGCGGGGCGGATGTATCTCAATCATTACGGCGTCGCGGTCGGGGCCAAGGTCGGCATCTACACGGCGCACGACTCGGCCTATGAGGCGGCCTTCGATCTGAAGCGGGCTGGTGTTTCGATCGCCGCCATCGTCGATAGCAGGCAGGCGCCGGGAGCGGCGGTGCTGGCCGAGGCGCGTGCACTCGGTATTGATGTTCTGGCCGGCCAATCGGTCGTCAACACGGCCGGGCGGCTGCGCATCTCCTCGATGACGGTGGCGCGCAACGGCGGCGGTTCGCCGCGCAAGATCACGGTCGATGCGCTGCTGGTTTCGGCCGGCTGGACGCCGTCGGTCCATCTCTTCTCGCAGTCGCGCGGCAAAGTGGCCTTCGATGCCGAAAGTCAGCGATTCCTGCCCGGCTCCTATGCCCAGGACTGCCTCTCGGTCGGCGCCTGCAACGGCACCGACGACCTGCAGCGGACGATCGAAGAGTCGCTTGCCGCCGGAGAGCTGATGGCGCAGGCCACCGGCAGAAGCAGCGGTGAGAAGATCGCAATTTCGGCCGAGCAAGCCTATGACTGGACGGGCGGCATGATCGGTGCTGCCGAAGGCGCCGGGCCGAAGACCAACGCCAAGGCCTTCATCGATTTCCAGCATGACGTCTGCGCCAAGGATATCCGCCTTGCCGTGCGCGAGGGCATGCATTCGATCGAGCATATCAAGCGTTTCACGACCAACGGCATGGCCTCGGACCAGGGCAAGCTCTCCAACATGCATGGCCTGGCGATTGCCGCCGAAATGCTCGGCAAGGAAATCCCGCAGGTCGGACTCACCACTTTCCGCGCGCCCTATACGCCGGTCACCTACGGTACGCTGATCGGCCATTCGCGCGGAGAACTGTTCGACCCGACACGCAAGACGCCGCTGCACGATTGGGAAGAAGCGCATGGCGCGGTCTTCGAGGATGTCGGCAACTGGAAGCGTGCCTGGTTCTATCCGCAGGCCGGCGAGAGCATGCACCAGGCGGTCGCTCGCGAATGCCGGACGGCTCGCGAGGCGGCTGGTATCTTCGACGCCTCGACGCTCGGCAAGATCGAGGTGGTGGGGCCGGATGCGGCGGAATTCCTCAACCTCATCTACACCAATGCCTGGGACACGCTGAAGCCCGGCAAGGCCCGCTACGGCATCATGACTCGCGAGGACGGCTTCGTTTATGACGACGGCGTTGTCGGACGCCTGGCAAACGACCGTTTCCATGTGACGACGACGACCGGCGGCGCGCCGCGCGTTCTCCATCACATGGAAGATTACCTGCAGACGGAATTCCCGCATCTGAAGGTATGGCTGACCTCGGTGACCGAACAATGGGCTGTCATCGCCGTGCAGGGGCCGAAGGCGCGCGAGATCGTCGCGCCGCTGGTGGAAGGGCTCGATCTTTCGAACGAGGCATTCCCGCATATGAGCGTTGCCGAGTGCACGGTCTGCGGCGTGCCGGCGCGGCTCTTCCGCGTCTCCTTCACCGGCGAAACCGGTTTCGAAATCAATGTGCCGGCCGATTACGRCCAGTCGGTACTCGAAGCGGTCTGGGCCAATGCCGAACCGCTCGGCGCCTGCGTCTACGGCACGGAGACGATGCACGTTCTTCGCGCCGAGAAAGGCTACATCATCGTCGGGCAGGATACCGATGGGACCGTAACTCCCGATGATGCCGGACTTTCCTGGGCGGTTTCGAAGAAAAAGACGGATTTCGTCGGTATTCGCGGGTTGAAGCGGCCGGATCTCGTCAAGGACGGGCGCAAGCAGCTCGTCGGCCTCGTCACCAAGGACCCGAAGCTGGTGCTCGAAGAAGGCGCGCAGATTGTCGCAAGCCCGAACGAGCCGAAGCCGATGACCATGCTCGGCCACGTCACATCTGCCTATTGGTCGGAAAATTGCGGCAGGTCGATCGCCTTTGCGCTCGTCGCCGGCGGCCGGGCGCGGATGGGCGAGACGCTCTATGTACCGATGCCGGACAGGACGATCGCCGTCGAGGTGACGGATCTGGTGTTCTTTGACAAGGAAGGGGGCCGCATCCATGGCTGATGTCGCAATTCGCAAACCGGCGCTTGCCGGACGTCTCGGCGGCTCCGCAACGGTGCGGCTGACGACCGCTCCCACTGCCAGCCGGGTGGCGCTACGCGCGCCGGCGGAATCGCTCTCGGCACTTTCCTCGGCACTCGGCCTGACGTTGCCGGATGCCCCGAAGACATCCGGCCGGGCCGGCGCCCGATCGGCGCTCTGGATTGGGCCGGACGAGTGGCTGGTGATCGACGAGGCCAGTGCCGATCTGATGGCAACACTTTCGGGTGTCGGCACGCTGCATTCGGCGACCGACGTTTCCCACCGCAATCTCGCGATCATCGTCTCGGGACCGGGTGCTGAGGCGACGCTTTCGGCCGGCTGCCCGCAGGATCTGTCGCTTTCTTCCTTTCCGGTCGGGGCTGCATCGCGCACCGTTTTCGGCAAGGCGGAAATTGTGCTTTTCCGCACGGAAGAAGACACGTTCCGGGTGGAATGCTGGCGGTCGTTTTCGGATTATGTCTTCGGGCTGCTGAACGAGGCGGCTGAAGACGTGAGGCACTGAGCCTCAGCGAATCGCCGGCGTGCGCTCATTTAAGAGGTAAACGAATGCTGCACCATGCCTCGCTCGGCGTTTCCGATATCGAGCGGTCGGCGGCATTTTACGATGCTGCCCTTGCCGCGCTCGGTTATATCAGGGTCTGGGACGATATCAGGCCGGGGCAAACAGGGCAGGCAATCGGCTACGGCCTTCCCGGCGGCGGGGACAAACTGGCGATCAAGCATCGTCCGGACGGCCAGCGTGCGCCTGGCCCGGGTTTTCATCTGGCGTTTGCCGCGCCGAGCCGCCAGGCAGTCGATCAGTTTTATGCGGTGGCAATCGCGCAAGGCGGCAGTGACAATGGCCGTCCCGGCCTGCGGCCCCATTACGGTGAGCACTATTATGCGGCGTTCGTCATGGATCCCGACGGACACGCGCTCGAAGCCGTGTTCAATTCGGCCGAGTAACAAAAGCAGTTTTGCTCAAACGTCGTCGGGACGGTCCTTCGGGTCGAATTGGATGATGGTGATCCACTTTGCTGTCAGCGCCGGCTTCTTCTCGTTTTCGATCTCGATCGTGACGTCATAGGTGGTCATCAGCATGCCGGCGCCGCGGAAGCGGGCTTCGGCGAGCAGGAAGCGGCCGCGGACGCGGGCGCCGCTTTTCACCGGCGTCATGAAGCGGACGCGGTCGAAGCCGTAATTGATGCCGAGGGTCTGCTCGCGCACTTTCGGCAGACAGTTGTAGTTCATCGTCGACAGCAGAGACAGTGTCAGGAAGCCATGGGCGATGGTTCCTCCGAAGGGACTCTCGGCCGCCGCTCGCTCAGGATCGACGTGGATGAACTGATGGTCGTCAGTCGCCGACGCGAAGGCGTCGATCATCGTCTGGTCGACGGTGACCCAATCCGAAAGGCCCGTTTCCATGCCGATCAATCCCCGCACGTCGGAGAGTGAAATTTCCGTGACCATTAATTCCTCGTGAAACAAGCCGCTGCGGCAAAGCCTTATCGTGCATTTGTGACGATTGCGACAAGGATTTGGGTGAGGGAGGGGAGGCGGTCAATTTTCTACGAAAAAGGCGACGGAGCGTGGCTCGACGGTTACGGGGCCAGTAGTTTTCTTTGCTCCATCCGACGTCAACTGGCGCCAGCCCGGTTCGCCCGTAGAGGGAAGCGTGAAAAATTGGCGGTTCCCCGAGCGGTTGAAAAGCACGCCAAGCCGGGTCTGCCTGCCGCGCGCGGAGCGGTCGCCGGTCGATAGTAACATTCCGAGGGTGGAAAGCGACGGCGTCTTCCATTCGGCAACGGTCATCGGCTCGCCGGAAAGCGAAATCCATTCGACATCGCCATTTCCCGCCAGGAAGCCCATTTCGGAAAAGACGGTGAAGCGGCGACGCAACCCTGCAACGAAGGCAGTATGGGCGATGAGACCCTCGTCCAACGCCTTCCAGTCCAGCCAGGTGATCTCGTTGTCCTGGCAATAGGCGTTGTTGTTGCCGTGCTGACTGCGGCCGCCCTCATCGCCCGCCGTCAGCATGATGCTGCCGCGGGTGGCAAAGAGCGTTGATATCAGCGCCATCACATCGTCCTGGCGACGCTTGCGGATCGTCGGGTAGACGGTTTCTCCCTCGACGCCGTTGTTCCAGGAGTGGTTCTCATTATGGCCGTCACGATTGTGTTCGCCGTTGGCGTCGTTGTGCTTTCCGGCATAGGAGACGAGATCGATCAGCGTGAAGCCGTCATGGGCGGCGAGGAAATTGACGCTGCGCGTTTCCTTGCCGTCGTTGCGGGAGAAGATGTCGGAGGAGCCGGCGAGGGCGGTTGCCAGCGAGCCGGTCTTCCAATCGTCTCCGCGCCAGTAGCAGCGCAGGTCGTCGCGAACCCGGTCGTTCCATTCAAGGAAGGGCAACGGGAAATTGCCGAGCTGGTAACCGCCCGGGCCGATATCCCAGGGTTCGGCGATCATGATCCGGTCGGCCAGCACATCGTCGGCCAGGATCGCGGCAAGTGTTCCGCCGTCGCGCTCGAAGCCTGTCGCGGTGCGTCCGAGCACTGGGGCGAGATCGAAGCGAAAACCGTCGATGCCGGCGTTGAGCACAAAGTGGCGCAGACTGTCGATGACGAGGCGGCGGACCTTAGGATGATCGCAGGCGAGCGTGTTGCCGGTGCCCGTGTCATTGACGAGTTCGCCCGGCCAATTCTGGGCGTGGCGATAATAGTGCAGGTTGTCGAGTCCGCGCAGCGACAGCGTCGCGCCGTAGCGGTCGCTCTCGCCGGTATGGTTGAAGACGAGGTCGAGGATGACGGCGATGCCTTCGGCATGGAGAGCCGCGACCGTCTCGCGCAATTCCGTCATGCCGCCGGGGACGAGCCGCGGATCGAGCGCCATGAAGGCAACGGGATTGTAGCCCCAACCGTTGGTAAGGCCGAGCGGCGGCAGGTGGCGTTCATCGATCCAGGCGGTTATCGGCATCAGTTCGACGGCATCGACCCCGATCCGCTTCAGATGCGCGACGACGGAGGGATGGGCAAGCGCTGCGACCGTGCCGCGCTGGGCCTCCGGCACGTCGGGATGGAGAATGGTGAAGGGCCGCACCGCCACCTCATAGATAAAGCCGCCCGGTTTGAAGAGCGGCTTGCTGATCGCGGCTGGGGTATCGGTGGTGACGATCGCCTTCGGCATCAGATCCTGGCTGTCCTCGCCATAGATGCCGAGGCGGGGATCATAGCGGAACGGCCTATCGATCTCCTTGGCGTAGGGATCGATCAGCAGTTTGGAAGGATCGTACCAGAGGCCGTTGTCGGGCGCGTAGATACCGTCGGCGCGATAGCCGTAGCGCGCGCCCGCCTTCAGTCCGTCGACAAACAGATGATGGATGTGGTCGCTGTCGCGCGCCATCGGCAGGCGCGCGAATTCCCTGTTGCCGTCATCCTCGAAGAGGCAGAGTTCGATCTGTGCGGCATGATGCGACCACACGGCAAATTCGACGCCGGTCTCGAAGACGATCGCGCCGGCTTGCGCCGAACTGCTTCCCCGCATGTTCCCCCCGGATCAGGTGATCACGGTTGGCGCGTCGCGTCCCGTGCGTTCCTGAATGCTGGCAATGCTTTCGGCGGCCGCGATCAGATCGGCGAGCGCTTCCTGCGTTTCGATGTTGTGGCGAGTCGAATCCGGCTCGTAGCGCTCGATATAGACGCGCAAGGTTGCGCCAGACGTGCCGGTGCCGGACAGGCGGAAGACGACGCGGGAGCCGCCTTCGAAGAGCACGCGGATACCTTGATGCTCGCTCACCGATTTGTCGATCGGATCGTGGTAGGCGAAGTCGTCGGCCTTCTCGACCTTCAGGTTGCCGAAGCTCTTGCCGGGCAGGGTGGAAAGCTGGCTGCGCAGATTGTCCACCAGGCCGTTTGCGGCATCGGTGTCGAGGCCTTCGTAGTCGTGGCGTGAATAATAATTGCGGCCGTAGGTCTGCCAGTGCTGGGTGACGATATCGGCGACGCTCTCGCCACGCACGGCAAGAATGTTCAGCCATAGCAGCACGGCCCAGAGGCCATCCTTTTCGCGGACGTGACTGGAGCCGGTGCCGGAGCTTTCCTCACCACAGATCGTCGCCATGCCGGCGTCGAGCAGGTTGCCGAAGAACTTCCAGCCGGTCGGCGTTTCATACATGCCGATGCCGCGCTTTTCGGCGACACGGTCGGCCGCGCCTGATGTCGGCATYGAGCGGGCGATGCCGGCAAGGCCGCCCGAATAGCCGGGGGCGAGATTGGCATTGGCGGCAAGGATCGCCAGGCTGTCGGAAGGGGTGACAAAGATGCCGCGGCCGATGATGAGGTTGCGGTCGCCGTCGCCGTCGGAAGCGGCGCCAAAATCGGGCGCGTCATCGCCCATCATCTCATCGAAGRGTTCCTTGCAGTGAACCGGGTTCGGATCGGGATGATGGCCGCCGAAATCCGGCAGCGGCATGAAGTTGCGCACCGAGCCCGAGGGAGCGCCGAGACGATTTTCGAAGATTTCCTTGGCATAGGGACCGGTGACGGCGCTCATCCCGTCGAAGGCAATGCGGAAGCCGAGGCTGATCAGATTGCGGATGGCGCCGAAATCGAACAGCTCTTCCATCAGCGCAGCATAGTCCTCGACCGGGTCGATGACTGAGAGGATCGTGCCGCCTGGAAGCTCGTCCTTGCCGATGCGGTCGAGATTGACGTCTGCGAAATCAGCAATCTTGTAGCTGTCGATCGTCTTGGAGCGCGCATAGATCGCGTCGGTGATCTTTTCCGGCGCCGGGCCGCCATTGTTGATGTTGTATTTGATGCCGAAGTCTTCGGTCGGCCCGCCGGGATTGTGGCTGGCGGAGAGGATGATGCCGCCGAAAGCCTTGTATTTGCGGATGATGTGGGAAGCGGCCGGCGTCGACAGGATGCCGCCCTTGCCGACCATGACCTTGCCGAAGCCATTGGCCGCGGCCATCTTGACCGCCTTCTGGATGACCTCGCGATTGTAGTAGCGTCCGTCGCCGCCGATGACGAGGCACTTGCCCTGATAGCCTTCCAGCGAATCGAAGATCGACTGGATGAAGTTCTCCGCATAGTTCGACTGCTGGAAGACCGGAACCTTCTTGCGCAGGCCCGACGTGCCGGGTTTCTGGTCCAGATAGGGCGTGGTGGGGACGGACTTGATCATTTTAGTTCACATGCCTTTCGAGACGAGGCTTGAATAGAGGGCAGCGTAGCGTTCGGCGCTCTTCTCCCAGGAGACATCCGATTTCATGCCCTGCTTTTGCAATTGGGTCCAGAGTTTTCGGTCCTGATAAAAATGCATCGCACGGCGGATTGCCTGTAGCATGCCTGTTTCGGTTACGGGCGCAAATTGTATGCCGGTTGCGACTTTCGCCGCAAGTGCGGCGTGATTGGCGTCGATCACCGTGTCATTCAAACCGCCGGTGCGGGCGACGATCGGCACGCAGCCGTAACGCAGGCCGTAAAGCTGGGTCAGGCCGCAGGGTTCGAAGCGCGAGGGGATGATGATCGCATCGCAGCCGGCCTGCATCAGGTGCGACATCGGCTCGTTATAGCCGATCGAGACGCCGATGCGGCCGGGATGGCGGCTGGCGGAGGCGAGCAGCGCGCCTTCAAGTGCAGCTTCGCCGGAGCCGAGCACGACGAGCTTGCCGCCCATGGCGACGATCTCATCGGCGACATTGGCGACGATATCCATGCCCTTCTGCCAGGTGAGACGGCTGATGACACAGAAGATCGGGGCGTCGTCATTGTCGAGGCCGAAGAATTCGGCGATCGAGCGACGGTTCTCCTCGCGGTTCTTCAGCGTCGTCGGGCCGTAATGGGTGTGGACGACAGGATCGGTCGCCGGGTTCCAGATATCGGTGTCGATGCCGTTGACGATGCCATGCAGATCGTCGATGCGGCCGGCGATGACGCCCTCCAGCCCCATGCCGAATTCCGACGTCAGAATCTCATCGGCATAGGTCGGGCTGACCGTCGTGATCGCATGCGCAGTCTTGAGGCCGCCTTTGAGGAAGCCGACAGTACCGTAATATTCGATGCTTTCGGTGGCGAAGGCATGGGCAGGCAGGCGCAGGCCGGGAAAGATCTCGGAACCGAACTGGCCCTGGAAGGCGATGTTGTGGATGGTCAGTACGCTCGGAAGTTCCAGCGTCGGATAATAGCGCATATAAACCGACGTCAGCGCCGCCTGCCAGTCGTGGGTGTGGACGAGATCCGGCCGCCAGCCGGGCAGCAGGCCGGCGGCGATCTCGGAGGCAGCGAGCGACAGGGCGGCGAACCGACGCCAGTTATCGGGATAGTCCTTGCCGAGCGGATCGAGATAGGGCCCGCCCGGCCTGTCGTAATAGGCCGGCGCATCGAGGACGAGCAGATCGAGGCCCTCGTGCTGGACCTCGAGCACGGTCGCCCGCTCACCGAGCAGGTCGGGGAATTCGAGCCTGACGACCGGATCGCGAATGACCTTCATGACGGCGGGATAGCCGGGTAGAAGGGTCTTGGTCTCGACCCCGAAGGCTTTCAGAGCAATCGGCAGGGCGCCGGACACATCGGCCAGACCCCCTGTCTTGATCAAAGGGAAGACTTCGGACGAAACCGAAAGAACTTTCATAAGTTAGATATCCAGCTTGTCGATCATCGGTTGGGTGATCAGGCAGATGCCGCTTTCCGTCCGCCGGAAGCGCTTGGCATCGAGCTCGGGATCCTCGCCGACGACCAGACCTTCCGGAATGACGACGCCATGGTCGATCACCACATTCTTGAGCTGCGCGCGCCGCCCGATCTTCACGTTCGGCAGGATGACCGCCCCTTCCATCTTGGAGAAGGAGTTGGCCCTGACACCCGTGAAGAGCAGGCTGTTGTTCAGCATGGCGCCCGAGATGATGCAATCGCCTGACACAACGGAGGAGGTGGCCGAGCCGCGGCGATCCTCGTCGTCATGRACGAATTTCGCCGGCGGGGTGATCTCGGCATAGGTCCAGATCGGCCAGGACTTGTCGTAGATATCAAGCTCCGGAACGATCGCCGTCAGGTCGATATTGGCTTGCCAATAGGCGTCGATCGTGCCGACGTCGCGCCAGTAGGGTTCGTGCTCGAAATCCGAACGGACGCAGGACTTGGCGAAGCGGTGAGCGACCGCCTTACCGTTCTTGACGATATAGGGGATAATGTCCTTGCCGAAGTCGCGGCTCGAGGTCGGGTCGGCGGCGTCGCGGCGTAGCGCATCGAGCAGGAACTTGGTGTGGAAGACGTAGATGCCCATCGAGGCGAGGGCGAAATCCGGCTTGTCGGGAATGGGCGGCGGATCGGCCGGTTTCTCGACGAAGGCGATGATCTCGTCCTTGTCGTTGACATGCATGACGCCGAAGCCGACCGCTTCCATGCGCGGCACTTCCAGGCAGCCGATGGTGACGTCGGCGCCGGAATCGACGTGCTGCTGCAGCATCCATTCGTAGTCCATCTTGTAGACGTGGTCGCCCGCAAGAATGACCATGTATTCGACGCCGTAATCCTGGATGATGTCGATGTTCTGATAGACGGCGTCGGCCGTGCCCTCGTACCATTGCGTCTCGGAGACGCGCTGGCTGGCGGGCAGGATATCGAAGCTCTCGTTGCGCTCAGGGCGGAAGAAGTTCCAGCCGCGCTGCATGTGACGGATCAGCGAGTGCGCCTTGTATTGCGTCGCGACGCCAATGCGGCGGATGYCGGAATTCAGGGCGTTCGACAGGGCGAAATCGATGATGCGGGCCTTGCCGCCAAAATAGACGGCCGGCTTGGCGCGCCGGTCGGTGAGTTCCTTGAGACGGCTTCCCCTACCGCCCGCCAGGACATAAGCCATTGCATCACGGGCAAGTGGCTGAACGCGTTTTTCTACCATTTTCTCCTCCCACCAGTCACTAATTTTCAGGTTCAAGCATGATTGTCGCCAAGGGCGGCAAGGTAATCGAGCAGGTGATGTTGCCGCCGGCATCGACGGCCTGCACGCGCCCGCCGTTGCCCTTGCCGCTGCCGCCGTAAATGTCGGCATCGGTGTTCAGGATTTCCCGCCAGCGGCCTGCGGACGGCAGGCGGATCGAGTAGTTCTCGCGGTAGACAGGGGTGAAATTGGTGATGACGGCGACCGGCTTCTGGCCCGGCGCCTTGCGCAGCCAGGCAAAGACGGAATTCTGGTGGTCATCGGCGACCAGCCATTCGAAACCTTCGCCCTCGCAGTCACGCTCATGCAGTGCCGGCTTGCTGCGATAGGTGAAATTGAGGTCGCGCACCAGACGCCGCATGCCCTCGTGCATGCGATACTGAAGCAGGTTCCAGTCGAGCGACTTCTCCTCGCTCCACTCGCTCCACTGGGCGAATTCCTGGCCCATGAACAGCAGCTTCTTGCCGGGATAGCCCCACATATAAGCGTAGTAGGCGCGCAGATTGGCGAATTTCTGCCAGTCGTCGCCCGGCATTTTGGCGATCAGCGAGCCTTTTCCGTGAACAACCTCGTCATGCGAGAGCGGCAAGACGAAATTTTCCGAATAGGCGTAGAGCAGGCCGAAGGTGAGCTCGTTGTGGTGGTGCCCGCGGTAGATTGGATCGCGGCTCATGTAGCTCAGCGTATCGTGCATGAAGCCCATATTCCACTTGAAGCCGAAGCCGAGGCCGCCTTCATGGACGGGCTGCGAGACCTTCGGCCAGGAGGTCGATTCCTCGGCGATGGTCATGACGTTGGAATGATTGCCGTAGAGGCGGATGTTGAGATCCTGCAGAAAACGGACCGCTTCGAGGTTCTCGTTGCCGCCATATTCGTTCGGGATCCATTCGCCGTGCTTGCGGGAATAATCAAGGTAGAGCATCGAGGCGACGGCATCGACACGCAGACCATCGAGATGGAATTTTTCGGCCCAGTAGAGCGCGTTGTTGACGAGATAGGAAACGACCTCGGTGCGGCCGAAATTGTAGATCGCCGTGCTCCAGTCCGGGTGGAAGCCCTTGCGCGGGTCTTCGTGCTCGTAGAGTGCCGTGCCGTCGAACCAGCCGAGACCGTGCTCGTCGGTCGGGAAGTGCGCCGGCACCCAGTCGAGGATGACACCGATGCCGACTTTGTGGCAGCCATTGACGAAACGGGCGAAACCTTCCGGCTCGCCGAAACGCGCGGTCGGCGCGTAGAGGCCGGTCGTCTGGTAACCCCAGGAGGGATCGTAGGGGTACTCGGTGATCGGCAGGAATTCGATATGGGTGAAGCCCATGTCGGCACAATAAGGGATGAGGCTGGAGGCGAGTTCGTCCCAGGACAGCATCGTGCCGTCCTGCCGGCGTTGCCAGGAGGCGGCATGCACCTCGTAGATCGAGATCGGCTGGCGGCGCTTGTCGGTCTCGCGCCAGTGCTTCAGATGGGCCTCGTCTTCCCAATCCTGCACCAGTTCGGCGGCGGCGATGGAGGCGGTCTTCGGTCGGAGCTCGCTGCGCCGCGCGAAGGGATCGGCCTTCAGCGGCAGCAATACGCCGTCCTGGCCGCGGATCTCGAACTTGTAGGCGACGCCGATCGGTACGTCAGGGGCAAAGATTTCCCAGATGCCGCTATCGGAGCGGAAGCGCATCACGTGGCGACGGCCGTCCCAATTGTTGAAATCGCCAACGACGGAAACGCGCTGTGCGTTCGGCGCCCAGACGGCGAAATGGATGCCCTGGGCGCCGTCATGCTTGATGAGGTGGGCGCCCATCTTGTCGAACAGCCGCAGATGCGAGCCCTCGCGGGCGAAATAATCGTCCATCGGTCCGAGCACCGGACCGAAACTGTAGGGATCGGTGACTGCCCATTCGGCATCGCCGCGCCGGGCACGGTAACGCACCGGCTGGAGCTTCGTGAGGGAAACCGGGCCGGCAAAGACGCCGTCAGCATGAAGCTGTTTCAGCTCGCCGATGACGCTGCCGTCGAGCGTCATGGCGGTCACCTCCTCCGCGCCCGGAATAAAGCACCGGGCGACGAAGGCGTCGCCGGCCTGGTGCACACCCAGGACGGCAAAGGGATTGGAATGCGAGCCGGCAAGGATCGCCGTGATTTCATCTGCCGAAATTTCCCAGGAAAGCTTTACTTCAGGGACGGTCTTCGGCGTTTTCATCCGGCTCTCCAGATTTCGTCTGCATATTGCCTGATGGTACGGTCGGAAGAGAACCAGCCCATCCGCGCCGTATTGTTGATTGTCTTGGTGTACCAGGCGGACTGGTTGGTCCAGATCTGGTCGACTTCCCGCTGGGCCTGGGCATAGGCGTCGAAGTCGGCAGCGACCATGAACCAGTCATGCGAATAGATGCCGTCTATCAGCGCCGTGTAGCGATTGCGGTCATCGGGCGAGAAGACGCCGGAACCGATAGCGGCAAGCGCCTGGGCGAGTTCGCGCGATCCCTCGATGATGGCGCGAGGATTGTGGCCATCACTGCGGACCTTCGACACCTCGTCGGCCTTGAGGCCGAAGATGACGATGTTGTCCTCGCCGACATTGTCGCGCATCTCGACATTGGCGCCATCGAGCGTGCCGATCGTCAGCGCGCCGTTCAGGCCGAACTTCATGTTGCCCGTGCCGGACGCTTCCATGCCGGCGGTCGAGATCTGCTCCGAGAGGTCGGCGGCCGGAACCATGACTTCGGCGAGCGAGACATTGTAGTTCGGCACGAAGACGATTTTCAGCAGGCCGCGTACCGACGGATCGTTGTTGATCGTGCGGGAAACGTCGTTGATCAGCTTGATGATGAGCTTGGCATTGTAATAACTCGGCGCCGCCTTGCCGGCGAAGAGTTTTACGCGCGGCACCCAGTCGAGCTCGGGATGCGAGCGGATCTGGTCGTAGAGCGCGACGGCCTCGATGATGTTCAGCAGCTGGCGCTTGTATTCGTGGATACGCTTGATCTGGATATCGAACATCGCCGACGGATCGAGCTTCACACCCATGCGGCTGGCGACGAGGTTGGAGAGTGCCACCTTGTTGGCGCGCTTTACCGCTGCGAACTTCTGCTGGAAAGCCGGATCGGAGGAATGCACGTCGAGCGCACGCAGCTTCTCGGCATCATCGAGGAATTCGTCGCCGATCGCCTCGCGGATCAGGCCGGTGAGGCCGGGATTGCACTGCTGCAGCCAGCGGCGCGGCGTGATGCCGTTGGTCTTGTTGTTGATGCGGTCGGGATAGAGCTTGTGCAGGTCGGCGAAGACGGTGACCTTCATCAGGTCGGTGTGCAGGGCCGAGACGCCGTTGATCGAATGCGAGCCGACGAAAGCGAGGTTGCCCATGCGCACGCGGCGGTCGCCGCTTTCATCGATCAGCGAGATCGAGCGGATTTCCCCGTCGGAGAAGTTCTTGCCCTTGCGGGCATCGATCAGGATCTTGGCATTGATCGCATAGATGATCTGCATGTGGCGCGGCAGCAGACGCTCGAACAGCGGCACCGCCCAGCTTTCCAGCGCTTCGGGCAGAAGCGTGTGGTTGGTGTAGGAGAAGGTATTGCGGGTGATTTCCCAGGCTTGATCGAAGTCCATCCCGTGTACGTCACAGAGCAGGCGCACGAGTTCGGCGACCGAGACGGCGGGGTGGGTGTCGTTCAGCTGGATCGCCACCTTGTCTGGCAGCGAGGTGAAATCGTCATATTGCTGCAGATGGCGGCGCAGGATGTCCTGCAGCGAGGCCGACGAGAAGAAGAATTCCTGGCGCAGACGCAGTTCCTGGCCGGCCGGGGTGGCGTCGGCAGGATAGAGAACCCGGGTAAGGCTTTCGGCCTTGTTGCTTTCGCGCAGCGCCCCGATGTGGTCGCCGGCGTTGAAGGCATCGAGCAGGATCGGATCGATCGGTTGCGCCGACCAGAGGCGCAGCGTGTTGACGCGCTTGCCGCGCCAGCCGACGGCCGGCGTGTCGAAGGCGGCGGCGATGACGCGCTCGGCCGGTTTCCAGACGTAGCGCGGCTGGTCGTCATGGGTGGTGATGAATTCGACGGCGCCGCCGAAGCCGATTTCATAGGAGCTTTCGCGGCGCTCGAATTCCCAGGGATTGCCATGGGCGAGCCAGTTTTCCGGCAGTTCCACCTGCCAGCCGTCGGCCAACTGCTGGCGGAAGAGGCCGTGAACATAGCGGATGCCATAGCCATAGGCCGGAACGTCGACAGTCGCCATGCTCTCCATGAAACAGGCAGCCAGACGGCCGAGGCCGCCGTTGCCGAGTGCGGCATCCGRCTCCAGGCCGGCAATGACGTTGACGTCGACGCCGAGCGAGGCGAGCGCATCGCGCACCTCCTCCATCAGGCCGAGGTTCGAAACGGCGTCGCGCATCAGGCGGCCGATCAGGAATTCAAGAGAAAGATAATAGACGCGCTTGGCGCCGGTTGCATAAACCTCGCGGGTGGACGCCATCCACCTGTCGATGATGCGGTCGCGCACCACCAGGATCGTCGCCGTCAGCCAGTCATGCGGCTTTGCCACCTTGGCATCCTTGCCGATGCGGTAGGTCAGACGTTCGATGATTTCTTCAGCGAGAATTTCCGGCCTTGAACTGCGAGGGGCGGGGGAGGGGATGATCGGCTTGGAAACAGTGTTCATCGTCAGGTCTCGCCAATTTTAATTTTGTTTCAGGATGTTATGCCTGATTCAATCAATTTGTCGCTTGCGCAGCCGACAGTTTATGCATCGTTACTAAGCACTTGCAACAAAGGATTTGGACAAACGAAAAATTTGCGAAACCTTCATATTCACACGGGTTGAGGGGGTTGTTTTCAATCGCTTTTCTCGTTCTGATGG
>NZ_JBFUAY010000093.1:0-22301 GCF_056406015.1 Rhizobium sp. P1_E1
CCCGCTGAGCTACACGCCCATCCGATGGCGGCGCATAGATCACAAAACCTTCGGAGCCGTCAATAGGCTTTTTTCAGTTTTGTGACGCGCCGCCCGGCAAGCCTTACGCGGCAAGCATCTTGTTGACCTCATCGACGAGATCGCGCAGGTGAAAAGGCTTCGAAAGGACCTTGGCATCCTTCGGCGCCTTCGAATCAGGGTTGAGCGCCACCGCGGCAAAACCGGTGATGAACATCACCTTCAGGTCGGGGTCGAGCTCGGTGGCGCGTCGCGCCAGCTCGATGCCGTCCATCTCGGGCATGACGATATCGGTCAGCAGCAGGGAAAACGGCTCCTCGCGCAGCCGGTCATAGGCGCTGGCGCCATTGTCATAGGAAAGGACCTTGTAGCCGGCCTTTTCGAGCGCTTTCACCAGGAAGCGGCGCATGTCGTTGTCGTCTTCGGCGAGAAGTATCTTCTGAGTCATCAATCCAGACCGCGATCCATAGGTTTTTGGTGGGCTGCCAGCCGTTTACACTAGTCTTTACCCGGTAAACAACCGGTGAATTGTCTGTGCGTGACCGCCATCCCTCCTACATAGTATGGACTTGCGGCCGGGCAACTGGCAACATGGGCCAAGCAGTCAGTTCATGACATGGTAAAGAGGGCCGAAAGTGCCGGAAATACGCGAATACGAGCTTTTTGAGGTCCATGAGCCCGTGTCGCAGACCATTCCTTTCGTCTACAACTCCCCCCATAGCGGCCGCATTTATCCACCGGAATTTATCGCTCAGTCCAGGCTTGAGGGCATCGCCATCCGCCGTTCCGAGGATCACTATGTCGACGAGCTCTTCGGCTCGGCCGTCGCACTCGGCGCGCCGCTGCTGGCAGCCAACTTTCCGCGCGCCTATCTCGACGTCAATCGCGAGCCTTATGAGCTCGATCCGCGGATGTTCGACGGGTTGCTGCCGCCCTATGCCAATGTCAATTCGCTCAGGGTCGCCGGCGGGCTCGGCACCATTCCGCGCATCGTCGCCGAGAACATGGAGATCTATGCGCGGCGCCTGCCGGTGCAGGAGGGGCTCGACCGCGTCGAAGCGGTCTACAAGCCCTATCATGCGGCGCTTCGACGGCTGATCGCGCGAACGCATGTGCAGTTCGGTTTCGGCGTGCTGATCGACTGCCACTCGATGCCCGGCAATGTGCGCGTCGCCGGCAGCACTGCGCGACCTGATTTCATCATCGGTGATCGCTACGGCACCAGCGCTTCGGCCGAACTTTCGCGCGCAGCCATCGCCATCCTGGAGGAAATGGGTTTTGCTGCGATCCGCAACAAGCCCTATGCCGGCGGCTTCATCACGGAACATTACGGCCGCCCCTCGCGCGGCCTTCACGCGCTGCAGATCGAGGTGAACCGGGCGATCTACGTCGATGAGCTGACTCTGGAGAAACGCGAGGATTTCGCTGCGGTGGCTGATGCGGTCACGGACTTCATGCAGCAGATGGCGGAATATGTTGAGAAATTTGCCGGTGAGCGGGCGCTGGCCGCCGAATAGATCTCTTTTTCGATGTCGCTGACGTCTGGCCTTCGTCTTCCCGGCCAAAAAAAACCGCGCTTGTGAGCGCGGCTAAGTCTAGGGAGGAAACACCCAAGGAGGGTATTTACAGTCAGAAGACTGTATGGAGACGCTACTATTGCATTGCACAAATGTCAAGCAATATATTGCGCTGCGATATCTTTGGGCAGTTAGTGCCAAATTGCCTGCTGCGTTTGCATTCCCATTGCTTTTCGCTATGAAAAGCGCCACTCCCGCCAGCCAAACGGATCCATCATGTTTCCTGACCGTTCGTTTTTCAACCGCCTGGCGGAAGCCGCCCGAGCCGAGACGCTGCCGCGCTTCCGCTCCGGCCTCGATGTCACGAACAAGCTTTCCTCCGGTTTCGATCCGGTGACGGAAGGTGACCGGGCGGCCGAACTCGCCATCCGGGCGCTGATCGAGGAGAGTTTCCCCGGCCACGGCATTCTCGGCGAGGAACATGGCAATGTCGGGCTCGACCGCGAATATGTCTGGGTGATCGATCCGATCGACGGCACGCGTGCCTTCATCTCCGGTGTGCCGGTGTGGGGAACGCTGATCGGCCTGCAGAGGGATGGCAGGGCGATCATGGGCATGATCGAGCAACCCTTTACCGGCGAGCGCTATTTCGCCGACCAGAACGGCTCGATCTATACCGGGCCGGAGGGCGAGCGGCGGCTGGCGACGCGCCAGTGTGATGCGCTTTCGAACGCCATCCTGTTCACCACCTCGCCGCATCTCTTTGTCGGCGAGGAGATGGAGAAATACCGCGAGATCGAGAGCCAGGTGCGGCTCTTCCGCTACGGCTGCGACTGCTATGCCTATGCGTTGCTTGCCGCCGGCCATATCGATCTCGTCATCGAAAACAGTCTGAAACCCTATGACGTCGGCGGCATCATTCCCGTCATCGAGGGGGCAGGCGGCATCATCACCACCTGGGACGGCGGACGGCCTGAGAACGGCGGCTCGATCATCGCCGCCGGCAGCCGGGCGGTCTACGAACAGGCGATCGCCGTTCTGCAGCGGTGATCCCGCCGTGCTGATTCCGCGGTCAGCAATGCTGGCCGGTCATGTGCCGAGGGCGGCGACTTCTTGGTTTTCTTCGGCATCGCTGCCGGGAATGAAGGCGTGGAAGGCCGCAAGGGCGGCAGCGCGGTAGATATCGCGCTCCTGGAAGATCTCGTGGCGGGCGCCGTTGATCGGCACCAGCTGGCCGGCGCGGAAATAACGCGAAAGCCGCTCCTGCGCCGTGTAGGGCACGACACCGTCACGCGTCGGGGCGATGACGATGGTCGGGATGGTGATGGAAAAGAGATGGTAGGGCGAGGTGACCCGGTCCATCGTGCGAAAGGCCTCGATCAGCCAGCGGGCCGTCGGCGGCCCGAGCGTCAGTTCCGGATGAGCCCTCATCATCGCAACATTGCGCTCGAACCGGTGTTCGTCCGAGGTCAGCGGATTGTCGCTGAAGTTCGGCTCCTTCAGTTTCGAGGTCAGCGGCAGGAAGCCGAGGCCGAGGGCCGTCAGCGTGCCGGCCAGAGCGCGGATGACGCGAGGCGAGACCGATTGGCCGGTCAGGCCGATAAAGGGCGCCGACAGCACCATGCGATCGATACGGGTGGTGAGATAGGGCGCGGCCGACAGCGCAATCAGGCCGCCTGTGGAATGCGCGAGCAGATAGAAGGGCAGGCGGGTATCCGGCAGCACCACCCTTTCGAGGAAGGTGTCGAGATCACGCTCGTAATCGACGAAGCGGCGAATGTGGCCGTGGTTGCGGCTCTTCAGCAGCCGCGGCGAACCGCCCTGGCCGCGCATATCGAAGGTCGCGACCCAGAGGCCTTTGGCCGTCAGGTCGCGGATCGTCTCGAAATATTTCTCGATATATTCGTTGCGGCCATGCAGGATGACGACCGTGCCCTTGGCGACCAGAGCGCTCGAGCGGAAGACGGCGTAACGCAGCTGGTGGCCGTCATGGGTTTCGAAGAACCCCTCCGTGCGGTTTTCCGGGGCGGGATTGTCGGGCGTCGAATAGAGAACCTGATCCATGACTTTGCCAATGCGCCGCTGCTGACTGCTTCGCCTTCAGGGATAGCGCACGGCATCCGGATTGGAAAGCGGTGGCGCTCGCAAGGCCGGCTGGAGGAAAAGGGCCGGCAGGAGCATGAGGGTGCTCGCGGCCGGCCGAAGTTGAGGCTGAAGAAGAAGGGACGGATGCACTTCAGCCATCGGGACCAGATTCACCCGACGCGGAAATTTCTAGGCGAATGTGCCTGAACGCGCTCCGAACCGGTCGTTCATGCGGGGTTCACGGGCTGATCAAGGCGATTCCGGAAAGGTCTTGAACTCCTCGAATCCCATCACCATCTCCTTTCTGCGGGTGCCGAACAGGGCCCGCGCAACCGTCCCAAGGCCGCCAAAGATGGGGTCTCAGGGGCACTTCATCGCAACACGTCGCTTCCACAGGAGGACATCATGCGTCACGTAGACTTCTCTCCCCTTTATCGTTCGACCGTCGGTTTCGACCGGCTCTTCACCATGCTCGACAGCCTTGCCCAGCCGGAGCAGGCGCAGACCTATCCGCCCTATAATATCGAGCGCACCGGTGAAAACACCTATCGCATCACCATGGCGGTTGCCGGTTTCGACGAGACCGAACTTTCGATCGAAGCCCATGCCCATGTCCTGTCCGTGAAGGGTGAAAAGAACGAGGAACCTGCCGAAAGCGGCGAATTCCTCTACCGCGGCATTGCCAAGCGCGCCTTCGAGCGCCGCTTCCAGCTTGCCGACCATGTCGAGGTGACCGCCGCTTCGCTGAAGAACGGCCTGCTGCACATCGACCTTCTGCGCAATATTCCCGAGGCCATGAAGCCCCGCAAGATTACGATTGCTGCAGAACCGGTCGAGGCTCCGAAGGCCATCGAAGCGCAGATCATCAACGGCTAATCAGATCCTTATCGGAAAAAATGAACGGCGCTCTTCTAGGCGCCGTTTTTCTATTGCGGCTTAAAGCGCGTCG
The DNA here is from genome assembly GCF_056406015.1 of Rhizobium sp. P1_E1. Taxonomy (NCBI): domain Bacteria; kingdom Pseudomonadati; phylum Pseudomonadota; class Alphaproteobacteria; order Hyphomicrobiales; family Rhizobiaceae; genus Rhizobium; species Rhizobium sp. P1_E1. The sequence continues at coordinate 4,570 of NZ_JBFUAY010000093.1, forward strand.
CGATCTTTCAGATTCGCTCATCGCGCTTTCGCTCCTTATTTTTACGCATGTCGTTGTCGCAAAACCGCTGCACAGTTTTGCGCGACATGCTTCATGCCGGGCTGGCGGCTTCGTCGATTTCCTTGTCCGTTGCACGGCGGGCCGCGGCGGCGGCGTATTTCTGGGCGATGACGGCGCAGACCATCAGCTGGATCTGGTGGAACAGCATCAGCGGCAGCACGATCGCGCCGATCGACTGGCCGGCGAAGATGACGTTCGCCATCGGTACGCCGCTCGCGAGGCTCTTCTTCGAGCCGCAGAAGGTGATGGTGATCTCGTCGGCCTTGTTGAAGCCCAGCCAGCGGCTGCCGAACATCGTCAGCACTAGGACAATCGCCAGCAAAACCATGTCGGCGACGATGACGACGGCGATATCGGCGATCGAAAAGGTGTGCCACAGGCCCTCGACGACCGCCGTGCTGAAGGCGAGATAGACGACCATCAGGATCGAGCCGCGGTCGACAGGCATCAGGATCTTCTTCTTGGCGCGGATCCAGTCACCGATCCACGGCTGCAGGATCTGGCCGACAATGAAGGGGGCAAGCAGCTGCAGCAGGATCTGCTCCAATGCGTCGAAGGAGAAGCCGCCATGGCCGCCGACGGAAAACAGCAGGCCGACGAGCAGCGGTGTCAGGAACATGCCGAAAATGTTGGATGCCGAGGCCGAGCAGATGGCGGCCGGTACGTTGCCGCCCGCCATCGAGGTGAAGGCAATCGACGACTGCACCGTCGACGGCAGCACGCAGAGGAAGAGGATGCCGAGATAAAGCGGCTGCGGCAGGATCGTGTCGGGGATCAGCCCGAGCGCCATGCCGAGCAGCGGGAAAATGCCGAAGGTCGTCAGCAGGATGACGAGATGCAGGCGCCAGTGCAGCAGGCCTGATATGACGACGTCGCGCGACAGGCGGGCGCCATGCAGGAAGAACAGCAGCGCGATGGCAAGGTCAGTGGCGATACCGAAATAATCCGCGAATGTGCCGCTTGCCGGCAGCAGCGACGCGAGAATGACGGTGCAGACGAGCAGGATGGTGAATGTATCGGGCAGAAAGCGGCGCATGGCGATCTCGCGGCGTGATAAAACAGTCATTGTTCTGTCGTCCATTATGATCCAGGATGCAAGGAATAACAGTTATCGAGAATATGGATCATGCTGGACCTTTCGCAATTGCGCAGTTTCGTCGCCGTCGAGCAGATGGGCAGTTTCACGCTCGCCGCGGAAAGGCTCGGCCTCGGGCAGTCGACGGTCAGCCAGCACATCCAGCGGCTGGAGACGGCGCTCGGGCGCAGGCTGCTGGCGCGCGACACCCATAAGGTGATGTTGACCGGCGATGGCGAGGCACTGCTGTCGCATGCGCGCGCCATGCTTTCGATCGAGGGGCAGGTGCAGTCGCTGTTTAAGAGCAACAGCCTGCGCGGCAGTCTGCGGCTCGGCGTATCGGAGGATTTCGTCACCAGTCAGCTGCCGGCGGTGCTGGAGGATTTCGTGCGTTCGCATCCATCGGTCGACCTGGAGCTGACGGTTGCGCTTTCCGGTGTGCTTTACGAGATGCAGGACAATGGCGAGATCGATCTGGTGCTCGCCAAGCGTCGGCTCGGCGATGCGCGCGGAAAACTCGTCTATCGCGAGCCGCTCGTCTGGCTGGCGCGCGATCCCGAGCGCGTGCTCGCCTCAGGGCCTCTGCCGCTGATCGCCTTTCCGCCGCCGAGCGTCACACGGGTGATCGCGCTCGAAGCGCTCGGGCGAAACAGGGTGCCGTGGCGGATCGTCTGCACCTGCGGCAGCCTGAGCGGGTTGACTGCAGCGGCGCGAGCCGGGATGGGCGTGCTGGTGCAGCCGCGCAGCATGGCACCATCAGGCCTGAAGGAGATCGCTGCGGGAAGACTTCCGGTGCTGGAGGACGTGGAATTCGTGCTGGTGCCGCGTAAGGGAGCCGACCAGGCACTGGTTTCAGCACTGTCGGAGGATATTCTGCAAAAGGTGAGGGGACTGAGGTCGGCGTGAATCCTTGCCCGTCACCGAACGGCCTGCCAAGCCGGCAGGCCTTTCGAGCAGGCGATCAGGCGGCCAGGCACTTCAAGAAGCCATCGACATCCGCTTCGGTGGTCGCGAAGCTGGTGACGAGACGGATCAGGGTTTCGCTTTCGGAAACGAGTTCGGGCGTTGCCGCCGGGACCGGCCACTCGTAAAATTTGGCCCCCTTTTCCTCCGCAATTTTTGCGGCACTTTTGCTGACCACAGCAAAGACTTCGTTGGATGCGGTCGGCCAGGCCAGGCGAGCCGAGTTGCTCGTGCCGATACCGGCGCGCAGCCGGTCGGCCATGCCGTTCGAATGACGGGCGAGATCGAGCCAGAGACCGTCTTCGAAATAGGCATCGAACTGGGCGGCGATGAAACGCGACTTGGAGAAGAGCTGGGCGGCGCGCTTGCGGATGAACGGCATTTCCCGGGCTTGATCCGGATTGAAGAAGATGATCGCTTCGGCACACCAGCAGCCGTTCTTGGTGCCGCCGAAGGACAGCATGTCGACGCCGCGCTTCCAGGTCATTTCGGCCGGGGTGGCGCCGAGTGCAACCAGGGCGTTGGCGAAGCGGGCGCCATCCATGTGGAGCGGCAGATTACGCTTCCTTGATATGGCGGCGATCTCACCGATCTCCGGCAGGGAATAGACGGTGCCGATCTCGGTCGCCTGGGTGATGGTCACCGCGCTGGCGCGGCCGTGATGGACGGCGTCCTCGGGAAAGCTTGCGATCTTCGCCGAAAGTTTCGCCGGGTCGATCTTGCCGGCTTCGCCGTCAACGGCAACGAGGCGGGCGGCGCCGGAGAAAAATTCCGGCGCACCGCATTCATCCTCGATCACATGGGCCTCGGAATGGCAGAAGGTGATGCCGCCGGGGCGCTGGACGCTTGCCAGCGACAGCGAGTTGGCGGCCGTGCCGGTGGCGACGAAGAAGATCGAAACCTCACGCTCGAAGATCTCGGAAAAACGGGCTTCGACCTTTCTGTCGAGATCGCCGGTGCCATAGGCGGCGGCAAAGCCGGTCGATTCCGTCAGCAGACGTTCGGCAATGGATTTGTGGGCGCCGGCCCAGTTATCGGAAGCAAAGAACATGTGGGGAAACCGTGAGAAAGGAAGGGGGTGGCAAGTCCGCAGCGGACATTACGCCAAAGCTTCACAGGATCAAGGTTGTCGCCTGCGACACATCACGGAAATTGAACTACGCAATCAATAAACAAAATAATACGGCTCAACGTAATTTTCTTTCGTCATCGCCGCTACCCAGGCAATCTTCCGTCGCAAATTGACGTTTTTTGACGGAGCGCTCTTGCAGAGCCGAATGCTTTCTGGCATAGAACTGATGAATTAGGACAGTGTTGCTGTCCTATTTTGGCCTTTATGACCGAAGAGGCGCCGAAAGCCCTGGAACAGAACGGCTTTCACGCTATAGTTCTTCCGAGCGTCAAGCCTCAAGGGCGGCGCGCGGAGGCGAATGGCAGGCGCGGAACGCGACGGTTTGCTTTCCTTTAAAGCAGATGTCTGCGGCCGATCTTCACAATGCAACAGCGCTGTCATGCGCCGAACCTATCTTCGGGTTGCGGCGCGGGACGAAAAGCCGCCCGCGGCCCCGCGGGCTTCGACAGGAGGAAAGATGATGACGAAGACGCCATCCATGGAAGTTGACCGGTTTGCTGCTGCAGAGCTGCGCGCGACGGCCAATATGTCCAAATCCGCCTCCGGCCTGCCGAAGAAACAGGGCCTCTACGATCCGCGCAACGAACATGATGCCTGCGGCGTCGGCTTCGTCGCGCATATGAAGGGCCAGAAGTCACACCAGATCGTCAAGGATGGCCTGTTCATCCTCGAAAACCTGACACATCGTGGCGCCGTCGGCGCCGATCCGCTGATGGGTGACGGCGCCGGCATCCTGGTGCAGATCCCCGACCGTTTCTTCCGCGAGGAGATGGCCGAGCAGGGCATCACCCTGCCGCCGGTCGGCGAATATGGCGTCGGCCATATCTTCATGCCGCGCGATGAAAAGCAGATCGAGCACTTCAAGAAGGTGATCAAGGACGTCATCACCGAGGAAGGTCAGGTCTTCATCGGCTTCCGCGACGTGCCCGTCGACAATTCCTCGCTCTCCAAGGCGCCGGCCATTGCCGCAACCGAGCCGCACCATGTGCAGGTCTTCATCGGCGCCGGCGAGGATGCCGAAAACAACGACGAGTTCGAGCGTCGGCTGTTCACGCTGCGCAAGGTCATCTCCAACCGCATCTATGACGAGTTCGACGGCGAGGAGAGCAATTTCTATCCGGTGTCGCTGTCGTCGGCGACGGTGGTCTACAAGGGCATGTTCCTGGCCTATCAGGTCGGCGTCTATTACAAGGACCTGTCGGATCCGCGCTTCGAAAGCGCGGTCGCCCTGGTGCACCAGCGCTTCTCGACCAACACCTTCCCGTCGTGGAAGCTCGCGCATCCCTACCGCATGGTCGCTCATAACGGCGAGATCAACACGCTGCGCGGCAACGTCAACTGGATGGCGGCGCGCCAGGCCTCGGTCTCCTCGCCGCTGTTCGGCGAGGACATCTCTAAGCTCTGGCCGATCTCCTACGAGGGGCAGTCAGACACGGCCTGCTTCGACAACGCACTCGAATTCCTGGTACGCGGCGGTTATTCGATGGCGCATGCCGTGATGATGCTGATCCCGGAGGCCTGGGCTGGCAACCAGTCGATGGCGGCAGAACGCAAGGCGTTCTACGAATATCATGCGGCGCTGATGGAGCCCTGGGACGGGCCGGCTGCCGTTGCCTTCACCGACGGCAAGCAGATCGGCGCGACGCTCGACCGCAACGGCTTGCGGCCGGCGCGCTACCTCGTCACCGATGACGACCGCGTCATCATGGCGTCCGAAGCCGGGGTGTTGCCGGTTCCGGAGGAGAAGATCATCCAGAAGTGGCGCCTGCAGCCGGGCAAGATGCTGCTGATCGACATGGAAGAAGGCCGCATCATCTCCGACGACGAGGTGAAGTCGCAGCTTGCGACGGCGCATCCCTATCGCAGCTGGCTCAACCGCACCCAGCTGATCCTCGAAGACCTGAAGCCGGTCGAGCCGCGGGCGCTGCGCCGCGACGTGTCGCTGCTCGACCGCCAGCAGGCCTTCGGCTACACGCTCGAGGATACACGCATCCTGATGTCGCCGATGGCGACGACGGGCCAGGAGGCGATCGGCTCGATGGGCACGGATACGCCGATCTCGGCGATGTCGGAAAAGCCGAAGCTGCTCTACACCTATTTCAAGCAGAACTTCGCGCAGGTGACCAACCCGCCGATCGACCCGATCCGCGAGGAACTGGTCATGAGCCTGGTTTCCTTCATCGGGCCGCGGCCGAACATTCTCGACCACGAGGGCGCGGCGAACGCCAAGCGGCTCGAGGTTCGCCAGCCGATCCTGACCAATGGCGATCTCGAGAAAATCCGTTCGATCGGCCATACGGAAGATCGTTTCGACACCAAGACGCTCGATTTCACCTATGATATCGAGCGTGGCGCCGAAGGCATGCCCGAGATGCTCGACCGGCTCTGCGAGCGCGCGGAAGCGGCGGTCAAGGGCGGCTACAACATCATCGTGCTCTCCGACCGCCAGATCGGGCCGGACCGGATCGCCATTCCGGCACTGCTGGCGACGGCTGCCGTGCACCATCACCTGATCCGCAAGGGGCTTCGCACCTCGGTCGGTCTCGTCGTCGAGACCGGCGAACCGCGCGAGGTCCATCATTTCTGCCTGCTCGCCGGCTACGGCGCCGAGGCGATCAACCCCTATCTCGCCTTCGACACGCTGCTCGACATGCATGCCAAGGGCGAATTCCCGAAGGAAGTGGATGCTTCCGAAGTTGTCTACCGCTACATCAAGGCAGTCGGCAAAGGCATCCTCAAGGTCATGTCGAAGATGGGCATCTCGACCTACCAGTCCTATTGCGGCGCGCAGATCTTCGATGCGATCGGCCTGCAGTCGGAACTGATCGACAAGTATTTCTTCGGAACCGCGACGATGATCGAAGGCGTCGGCCTCGAGGCGATCGCCGCAGAAACCGTCGCCCGCCATAACGCTGCGTTCGGCACCGATCCGCTTCTTGCCACGACGCTCGACATCGGCGGCGAATATGCCTACCGCATGCGCGGCGAAAGCCATGCCTGGACGCCGGATGCGGTCGCCGCCCTTCAGCATGCCGTGCGTGGCAATGCCGAGGATCGCTACCGCGAATTCGCCGATATGGTGAACAATTCGGCGCTGCGCATGAACACGATCCGCGGGCTCTTCAAGATGAAGAGCGCCGAGGCGCTCGGCCGCAAGCCGATATCGATCGACGAGGTCGAGCCGGCCGCCGATATCGTCAGGCGTTTCTCGACGGGGGCGATGTCCTTCGGCTCGATTTCCAGGGAGGCGCATACGACGCTGGCGATCGCCATGAACCGGATCGGCGGCAAGTCGAACACCGGCGAGGGCGGCGAGGAATCCGACCGCTACATGCCGCTGGCCGATGGTTCGATGAACCCGGAACGTTCGGCGATCAAGCAGATCGCGTCGGGCCGCTTCGGGGTGACCACCGAATATCTCGTCAATGCCGACGTGCTGCAGATCAAGGTGGCGCAAGGCGCCAAGCCTGGCGAAGGCGGTCAGCTGCCGGGTCACAAGGTTGACGCGACCGTTGCCAAGACCCGCCATTCGACACCGGGTGTCGGCCTGATTTCGCCGCCGCCGCACCACGACATCTATTCCATCGAAGATCTGGCGCAGCTGATCTACGATCTGAAGAACGTCAACCCGACCGCCGATGTTTCGGTCAAGCTCGTCTCTGAAGTCGGCGTCGGCACGGTTGCCGCCGGTGTCGCCAAGGCACGCGCCGACCACATCACGGTCGCCGGCTTCGACGGCGGCACGGGTGCGTCGCCGCTGACGTCGCTCAAACATGCCGGCAGCCCTTGGGAAATCGGCCTTGCCGAGACCCAGCAGACGCTGGTGCTGAACGGGCTGCGCTCGCGCGTCGCCCTGCAGGTGGATGGCGGGCTGAAGACCGGCCGCGACGTCATCATCGGGGCGCTGCTTGGAGCCGACGAGTTCGGCTTTGCCACCGCGCCGCTGATTGCCGCCGGCTGCATCATGATGCGCAAGTGCCATCTCAACACCTGTCCGGTGGGTGTGGCGACCCAGGATCCGGTGCTGCGCAAGCGCTTCAAGGGCGCGCCGGAGCACGTCATCAACTATTTCTTCTTCGTCGCCAACGAAGTGCGCGAAATCCTCGCCTCACTCGGGTTCACCCGGCTTGACGAGATCATCGGCGCCTCGGAGCTTCTGGAGAAGGACGAGATGCTGAACCACTGGAAGGCGAAGGGCCTCGACTTCAGCCGTATCTTCCACAAGGTCGACGCTCCCAAGGAAGAGACCTTCTGGACGAGCCGGCAGAAGCACCCGATCGACGACATTCTCGACCGCGTGCTGATCGAGCAGGCGCAGCCGGCACTGACGGCCAAGACGCCCGTCGCCTTCGAGGTCGGCATCAAGAACGTCGACCGGTCGGCGGGAGCAATGCTTTCCGGCGAGGTCGCCAAGCGCTTCCGCCATCGCGGACTGAAGGAAGACACGATCAATGTGACGCTTCGCGGCACGGCGGGGCAGAGCTTCGGCGCCTTCCTGGCGCGCGGCGTCACTTTCAACCTGATCGGTGACGGCAATGACTATGTCGGCAAGGGCCTTTCAGGCGGCAAGATCATCATCCGGCCGCCGGAGAATTCGAGGATCGTGGCCGAGGACTCGATCATCGTCGGCAACACCGTGCTTTATGGTGCGACCGAGGGCGAATGCTATTTCCGCGGTGTGGCAGGCGAACGTTTCGCCGTGCGCAATTCGGGCGCGATCGCCATCGTCGAGGGTGTCGGCGACCATGGCTGCGAATACATGACCGGTGGCGTTGTCGTCGTGCTTGGCGCCACGGGCCGCAACTTCGCGGCCGGCATGTCCGGCGGTGTCGCCTACGTGCTCGATGAGACCGGCGATTTCGCCAGCCGCTGCAACATGGCGATGGTCGAGCTCGAGCCGGTGCCCGAGGAGGACGACATGCTGGAGAAGCTGCATCATCACGGTGGTGACCTCATGCACAAGGGACGCGTCGACGTCTCTGGCGACATGACGCGCCATGACGAGGAGCGCCTCTACCAGCTGATCTCCAACCATCTGCACTATACGGGCTCGGCCCGCGCCACGCAGATCCTCGACAACTGGGCCGACTACCGTCCGAAGTTCCGCAAGGTCATGCCGGTCGAATACCGTCGGGCGCTCGAGGAAATGGAGCGCAGCCGGATGGGCATCGCCGCAGAATGAATTGCACCGGGACATCCGTCACCAGCTGACTGCAGGTGACGGATGACGAAAATATCTCAATGACCCGTGACGATCATACCGACGGCGAAGGCTGTTCAGATCGCACGGATGTCTTGCAGGGGATATGGTCCAATGACGGTCAAGACAAGCAACTTGCCCCGGGTACCGGGACTGACGATAGACAGATTGGCTGCGGTGAGGCGGTCATGAGGGTAAGGGACGAAAACATGGGTAAGGTAACAGGGTTTCTGGAAATCGACCGGCAGGTGGCGAAATACCAGCCGGCGTCGGATCGTATCCGCCATTTCCGCGAGTTCACGATCCCGATGTCGGACCCGGAAGTGCAGAAACAGGCCGCGCGCTGCATGGACTGTGGCATCCCCTATTGCCACGGCCCGACCGGTTGCCCTGTTCACAACCAGATTCCCGATTGGAACGACCTCGTCTACAACAACAACTGGGAAGCGGCGATCCAGAACCTGCATTCCACCAACAACTTCCCCGAGTTTACCGGTCGCGTCTGCCCGGCGCCCTGCGAGGAAGCCTGCACGTTGAATCTCGAGGATGCGCCGGTTGCCATCAAGACGGTCGAACAGGCGATCGCCGACAAGGCCTATGAGCTCGGCTTCATCCGGCCGCAGCCGGCGACGGTCCATACCGGCAAGAAGGTCGCCGTCATCGGCTCCGGCCCCGCCGGCATGGCGGCTGCCCAGCAGCTCGGCCGCGCCGGCCATGAGGTGCATCTCTATGAGCGCGAGACCAAGCCGGGCGGCCTGCTGCGCTACGGCATTCCCGATTTCAAGATGGAGAAGAACTTCATCGACCGCCGCGTCGAGCAGATGAAGGGCGAGGGCGTCACCTTCCATTGCGGCGTCAATGTCGGCGTCGACGTCAAGGTCGAGCAGTTGCTTGCCGATCACGACGCCGTTCTTTACTGCGGCGGCTCCGAGACGCCGCGTGAGGCGGGCATTCCGGGCACCGACCTTGCGGGCGTGCATGATGCGATGCCCTATCTGGTGCAGCAAAACCGCCGCGTCGGGCGCGAAAACATCGACAGCGTCGGCTGGCCGTCGGACCCGATCCTTGCCGGCGCCAAACATATCGTCGTCGTCGGCGGCGGCGATACGGCTTCGGACTGCGTCGGCACGGCCTTCCGCCAGGGAGCCGTCAAGGTCACACAGCTCGACATTCGGCCGCAGCCGCCGGAGAAGGAAGACAAGCTTGCCGTCTGGCCCTTCTGGGCGACGAAGATGCGAACCTCCTCCTCACAGGCCGAGGGTGCGGTCCGTGAATTCCAGGTGGCGACTCTTGAATTCGTCGGCGAAGACGGCGTGCTGACCGGCGTCAAGTGCTGCGAGGTCGACGAGCGCCGGCGGCCGGTTCCAGGCACGGAATTCGTCATCCGGGCCGATCTCGCCTTCATCGCCATCGGTTTCCGCGGGCCGTTCACCGGCAGCGTGCTGAAGGAGCTCGAGGGCAAGCTGACGCTCAACACCGACAAGCGCGGCTCGACCAACGTCGTCGCCAACGATCGCGACTACAAGACTTCGGTCGACAAGTTCTGGACGGCGGGTGACGTGCGCCGCGGCCAATCGCTGGTGGTCTGGGCGATCCGTGAAGGACGCCAGGCAGCGCGCGCCATCGACGAGGAATTGATGGGTTCGACCGTTCTGCCGAACTGACCGTCGGCTGCACACCTTCCCGAAGACCACGAACTCCGCCCCTCCGGCGGAGTTTTTTCATGGTGCGCCGCGCTGTAGTGCGACCGCTTGACGCGGAGGCCGTGCGCCGCAAGCCTCAAGCAATGCCTGGAAGCGAGATTTTTCGCCGGACGCGGGCTCAGGAGGAGCCGGCGGCGACCGAAGCGGAGATGCCCCGCCGTTTTGGCCGTAACGCATTTCACCATCGGTCGCGGCGTGAGACCGCGAATGATCGACAAGGACATTTCCAATGGTTTCCGCACTTGACAGCACGCGGCTGGTTTCGGCCCAATATGCTCTGAAAAACCTCCGCGGCTCCGACGACAGCTCGCAGGACAAGCAGAGTTCGTCGGCCGCCAGCATTCTGAGCGGCTACGGGCTAGATTCGAGTTCCGCCTCGCTTCTTTCCAAYCAGGCTCTTTCCGGGCTGCTCGACACGCTTTCGGCCCAGAGCGACACGTCTGATGAGTCCGAAACGACGGGTGATAGCGCCGACGTCACCAGCGCCGCCTTCATGTCGATGCTGAAGCAGCAGCTGCAGGATGCGGCTGCGGCCGAAGGCGAGAGCGGCAAGGCGCACGACATGCTGGCTGCCCTGGAAGCGGGCACGCTCACCATCACCGATCCGACGCAGGGTGTGTCGGTCAACGCCTGGGATGTCGACGATCCCGATGAGGCGGACACTGAGAGCAAGGCCGGCAAGGAGATTGATGTCAGCGGCTGGAGCGACTTCCTCGATGCGCATCTGGAGCGCGGCTCCGACGGCGCCTTCGTTAAGGAAAACGGCAGCTATGTGGACCAGACGAACGACAGCAACGCCTTCTTCGGCCTGATTGGCTCGAACTACTATTATCTGAGCTGGCCGCAGGCGACGGCGAAGTAGACGGGACGAAGCGGAGGGCCGCCTCGCGCGGTCTCTTTTATTTGACCGAGACTTCGGCCGGCGCCTTTGCCACAGGCAGGCGGTAATCATCGACGCGGCCGGGAGGCGCGGGCGTCATTTCGCCCTGCTCGACCAGGAGGTCGCGCGGCGACCGCGTCAAAGCCATCGGCGGCGGCCTGGCGCCGAGAAGCTCGGCGCCGCCATCGAGATTGGGATCGGAGAGGCTGATCGGCACGGTATGTTCGACCGGATTGTCGGGAAGGCCGAGACCGGGCAGATTGCTGGAGTCGAGGCGGACCAGATCGGGACTAGCCTGCGTGCCGAGAAGACGCCGGGCGGGCTTCTCCACATAGAAGGCCAGCTTGCGCCGGCCGGCCTGGGTAAGGTTGATGCCATCTGAGGTGCGCAGGCGCACCTGCTGGCCGTTCACATCCGAGCCGGTGACGATGAAGTTGCCGTTTTCGTCGACGAAACCATCCCAGATATCGACGAATTCGCCGCCGATGCTTTCGACCTGGTTGCGGTAGAGCTGGTTCATCTGGACGGCATCGGCCGTCATCGAATCGGATTCGAAGGCGGGAAGGCCGACCCAAAGCAGCGGGATCTTGCGGCCGGTGACCTCTTTGCCGAAAGAAAGGACACGGCGGCGGTATTCGGTGAACCAGCCATCGGTGCGGAATTTCTCCTTGGCGGTATCGGTCACCATCTGCTGGCGGTCGTTGGCGCCGATCATGACGACGACCATTGCCGGCTTCAGCTCGTCGATCATCTTCGGCAGCTGTTCCGGCCAGTCGTAATAATCGTCGCGGACAAGGCCTGAGGAGACGTTGCCGCGGGCTTCGACGACGACGCCTGGCGAGGTCTCGAAGGCGGCGGTGAGGCCGTCGCCGAGGCCGCTGGCCAGGAAATCGCCGACGATCAGGATCGTTCGGGCGTCACCGAGCTTCTGCACCGCCGGCTCCTCTTCGACGGTCCGCAAGGGTGGCGCGGTGCGGGTATTGACCACGGCCTTCGGTGGCGGTGGGCGCTTGCGCTGCTGGCGCCTCGGCTGCTGGACATCAGGGGCTTGCGGCGCATCGTCGAGATAGCGTCGGCCGAGGAAAAAATCGAGGATCGACCGGCGCTGATAGCGCTGCTCCTGGGCTTCGGCGACATGCACCGGCGCAAGAGCGCCAAGGCATAGCGAAGCCGCCGCCAAGGCGAGCACGAGCCAACGGATTGGGGTGCGATCAGTTTTCTTCGTCATGGGCAGTTCCGCATCTGCCGGCATCTTGCACACAGGGTAGGCCAGCGTCCACTCCCGCTACTATCTAGGTCACGGTTCTGCCTGTTGTAGAGCATCATGCCGAAAAGTGTGTGGGGTTTTGGGGCGGTATCATGCCCTGCTTCGTTGATCGAAATGCGGATTGAGATTTCCGGCCGGTCCGGCCGGGATCATCCCGATCTAGCGGCGCAGTGCGTTCAGAAGCGGCAACGAGGGCTCACCGTCCGGCTGCATGCCGATGCGCGACTGGACGGCTGATATTGCCGCCTTCGAACCCGACCCGAAATTGCCGTCGACCTCGCCATTGTAATAGCCGAGCGTCTTCAGACGGGTCTGCAGCTCGAATTTCTCGGTGATGTCGAGTGCRCCGTCCGGGCGCGGCCAGCGCTGTTGCATGCCGCCGTAGCCGGCGATCTGGTCGGCCAGCAAGCCGACGGCAAGCGCGTAGCTATCCGAGGCATTGTAGTTCTTGATGGTGAAGAAGTTGGCGGTCATCAGGAAGCCCGGGCCACTGGCCCCGGCCGGCATCTTCAGCATGGCTTTGGTGGCGCTCTCGCGGAAGGCCTTGCCGTTCGGGCGTGTCAGGCCGAGTGCCGCCCATTGGGCCAACGTATGGGTCTTGCCGGCCTGCTTGGCGACTGCGGCGGGAACGACGACCTCGTAGCCCCAGGTCTTGCCGGTGTCCCAGCCGTTCTTCATCAGGAGATTGGCCGAGGTCGCCAGCGCGTCGGGGACCGAATTCCAGATGTCGCGGTGGCCGTTGCCGTCGGCATCGACGGCATAAAGCAGGTAGCTTGTCGGAATGAACTGGGTGTGGCCCATGGCGCCGGCCCAGGAGCCGGTCATCTCGCGTGCCGGCACATCGCCGTTCTGCAGGATCTTCAGTGCCGCGACCAACTGCTTCTTGGCGAATTTGGCGCGGCTCGGATCGGCGTAGGCAAGCGTTGCCAGGGCGCGCGGCACGTAGTGCAGCCGGTCGTCCTTGTCGAGAACCGCGCCATAATTCGATTCCATCGACCAGATGGCCAGCAAAATGGTCTTGTCGACGCCGAAACGCTGCTCGATCGCAGCGAGCGTCCTTGCGTGTTTGGCAGCCATCTCGCGGCCGATCTTGACGGTATAGGGGTTGACGCGGGAATCGACATAGTCCCAGATCTTCGAGGTGAATTCCGGCTGGTAGGCCGCCTTTTCGAGTACGGTCGGATCGGGCTCGCTCACCCCGGAAAAGGCCTTTTGATAAGTTGCCTTACTGATGCCACTCTGAGCGGCAGTTTGGTAAAAATCCGCGATCCATTTCTGGAAGCGGGAATCAGCTTTCGCGTTGTCGGGGACCAGTGCCACCTGGGCAGCGACAATGAGGGCGAGAGCAAGACCACGAAGGGAGTTTTTGTGATTCTGGGTCATCGACAGTCGTATCCGTCATCTTCAGTTTCTGGTGCAGCGGGGCATCCTATCCGCCCAGACCCGAGACTACAGGAACGGAGTCAACAAAATCTTTACCATGGCGATCCGCTGCGGTCACCATTTGCAAAACAGTAGCAATTCTATACTAGTTAAAGCTAAAAAGCTCTATTTCCAAAGCGATGTGATCGAAGCAGGAGGCCGGGTGTGGCTCAACACAACAAAGTTCGTAAAGCAGTATTTCCGGTTGCCGGGTTGGGAACGCGATTCCTGCCGGCGACAAAGGCTGTTCCGAAGGAAATGTTGACCGTCGTCGACAAGCCAATCATTCAATATGTCGTCGATGAGGCGATCGAGGCCGGGATCGAACATCTGGTCTTCGTCACCGGACGCAACAAGCACGTCATTGAAGATTATTTCGACATCCATTTCGAGTTGGAACAGACGCTGCGCGAGCGCGCCAAGAAGGCTGAAATCACCCTTCTCGCCCAGCAATTGCCGAAGGCCGGCACGGTGAGCTTCACCCGTCAGCAGGAGCCGCTCGGCCTCGGCCACGCCGTCTGGTGCGCCCGTGAGATCGTCGGCGACGAACCCTTCGCACTGTTGCTGCCCGATATGATCATGAAGGGCGACAAGGGCTGCATGAAGGGCATGATCGACCTCTACGGCCAGAGCGGCGGCAATATCATCGCCGTCGAGGAATGCGCGCCCGACCAAGCGCACAAATACGGCATCGTCGGCGTCGGCGAGGCGATCGGCGACGGCTTCCGCATCACCGGCATGGTGGAAAAGCCCGCCAAGGGAACGGCGCCTTCCAACTTCTTCATCAACGGCCGCTACATCCTGCAGCCTGAGATCTTCAAGATCCTCGAAACCCAGGAGCGCGGCGCCGGCAACGAGATCCAGCTCACCGACGGCATGCTGAAGCTGCTGAAGGAACAGGATTTCGCCGGTTACCACTTCCGCGGCGCGACCTACGACTGCGGCGCCAAAGACGGCTTCATCCTGGCAAACGTCGCCTTCGCCCTCGAACGCGCCGATATCCGTCCGTCCGTCGAAGGCGGCTTTAGAGAGCTGCTCGCCGGTCTGAAGTAAGCTTCCCGCTCAGCGCATAATTCCGAAGATCGGAATCGAGAGCGCCGCGTATCCAACCGGGTACGCGGCGCTCAGCGTTTCAGCTTGAGGCCGACGCCGGCTCGCCATTGCTGCGAATCGCTGCCTTCCTTGCGCGTCGTCAGCTCGTAGCCGAGTGTGCTGGTGAGATCGAGATAGCGGTTGATGTTCCAGGTAAGGCCGGTCGCAGCGGTATAGACGAGCTCGTCGTTGATGGTGCTATCCGTCGGATAATCGCGCCATATTACGCCACCGATCATCGTGCCGACCAGATTGTCGCGCAACTGGTGGGTGACCGTCGTCGTCAGCGCGTGCGAAACGTAGCCGCTTTCGCCCGCCGTGGTCGAGGGCTGGATGCTCGTCTGCAGGTCGAGATTGACATCGGTGCCGCGGATCGGCGACCAGAGCAGGCTTGCATCGAGTGTGGCCGTATCGATCGAGGATAGCCGGCTGTCTTCGAAATCCGCCATCTCGTAGCCGACACCGACTTCGCCCTTCAGCTTTTCACCGAGATCGACCTCGACGCCGGCCTTGGCGCCGTAGCTATGGCCCGAACGCTCGTAACCGGCGGAGTCTTGCGTTTCGTCATAGACCGTGCGGCCGATGTTGGCCTCGATGAAGGGGATGAGCGCGGGTGACAGTTCGTAGCCGACACGGCCACGCAACGTGCCCGTCGTCTGATTGCGGTCGCTGAGGGAGACGGTCGTGCCGTTCGAGAGTTTAGCGTCCGAATAGATCGAGCGTGTCAGCGCAAGTGCAGTCGTGCCGCGCAGGATGCCAAAATCGCGCTGGACGGAGGCGCCGGCCGAAAATTCCTGGACGTCCGACTGCTGAGCGGCGTTGGCGATGGCGTCGGGATCGTCCGTATCCTCGCGGTAGAAATTGTAGCCAGCGGTCAGGTGCGCGGTCGTATCGTCGGGAAGATCCAGCCTGAGGTCGCTGTTGATCTTGAAGGAAGGCTGTTCCTCACCCTCGCCGCTGACATTCTTCTGCCAGGCGCCTTCCGAGGTCACGGTCAACTGATGCCGGCCCCAGTCCGAGGTCAGGGTCGCTGCCGCATCCGTTTCGAGAAAGGCGCGCCGCTGCGTCGTATTGCCGTCCTTGGTGGTCTCGGTGTTGATGCTCTGGGTGACGCTCGGGCGGAGCACAAACGTGCCGATCGGGATTCCCGGCGTTACCTCTGTCGAGGCGCCTTCGGCAGCCCTGCGGCGCGGCAGTGCCTCATCGACCGGCGCTTCACGGGTGTTCAGCCGGCGGATGTCCTCGTCGAGGATGGAGCCGGTAATGTCGTCGCCGGCTTGGGCATCCGGTATGGCGGGCCGCTGCTGGGCATCGTCGGCGTTCGCAGTCGCGCCGTTTGCCGCAGGAGTGGCGGTATCGTCGGTCTCGTCATCGAAACCGGCGGCGGATGCCGCATTGTTGGTGGCGCGGTTGTCCTGAGAGGTGGCGGAGCGGCTGTTTGCGGGCTGCGAGGCGGACTGCGCGAAGGCTGGCGTCTGGCTGAGAAGCAGGCCAGTGAGCACGGCAAATGAGACGGCACAGCTCATGGCGCGGAGCGGCGTCACACTGCTCGTCTGTTTTGGCTGGCCCATGCAATTCGCGCCTGACATGCTTTCGGTTCTTACCCAAAGGTAAAGCCTTGTGGTTAACCATTCGTTGCCGGCGGCCGGCGCTGTTCACAATTCGGAAAGACTGCGGGGTGGACTTGGAAAGTGAAAAGGTCTAACGCAACTTCATGAACAGAAGAGCGATCAACCTCGTTGAAAACAGCGTGCTCGAGTCGGCAAAACGCACGATAGAGACCGAAAGACGCGGTCTTGAAGCGCTCGAACAGGCCTTTGACGATGGCTTGGCCGGTCCTTTCACCCGGGCCGTCGAAGTCATCGGCGACATCTCCGGACGCGTGATCGTCACTGGCGTCGGCAAGAGCGGGCATATCGGCGCCAAGCTGGCGGCGACATTTGCCTCAACGGGAACGCCCGCCTTTTTCGTGCATGCGGCGGAGGCCAATCACGGCGATCTCGGCATGATTGCGCGCGACGACGTCGTCTTGGCGATTTCCAAAGGTGGCGAGAGCGCCGAGCTCAAGAGTATCATTTCCTTCACGCGGCGCTTCTCCATTCCGCTGATCGCGATCACCTGCAGCGAAGGGTCCTCGCTGGCGACCGCCGCCGATATCGTCCTGCTGATGCCGAACGAGCAGGAGGCCTGCCCGAATGGGCTGGCGCCGACGACCTCGACGCTGATGCAGCTTGCAATCGGCGACGCGCTGGCGGTGGCGCTCCTGGAGGCGCGCGGCTTTACCGCTACGGATTTCCACGTCTTCCATCCTGGCGGCAAGCTGGGTGCGAGCCTGATGCATGTCGCCGATGTGATGCATACCGGCGAGCGGCTGCCGCTCGTTGCCAAAGGCACACCGATGCCGGAGGCGATCACCGTGCTGTCGCGCAAGCATTTCGGCTGCGTCGGCGTGCTGGATGAAGATGGGCGGCTCTGCGGCATCGTCACCGAGGGCGACATGGCGCGCAATCTCACACGCAATCTGGCCCAGCTTGATGTCGACGATATCATGACGCGGACGCCGAAGACGGTGAAGCCGACGGTGCTGGCGACCGCGGCCCTGGCACTGCTCAACCAGCATCACATCGGCGCACTGATCGTCATCGACGACGACCGTCGGCCGGTCGGGCTGGTGCATTTCCACGACCTGCTGCGGATCGGCGTTGCCTGATCAGGTTCATTCGATCAGACGGGCTCGACTCTGAGGTCGCGGCCGTTGCTCGAGACCACCTTCACCTGCGTTCCGACGGGCAGGTCGGGTCCCATCACCTGCCATAGTGTATCGTCGAGCCGGATTCGGCCGCGGCCCTCGCGGATCGGTTCGTGCAGGGTGGCGGTGCGGCCGACGAGGCTGGCGCCGCGCTGATTGAGGAAGGGCTCGTCGGTCGTGGCATTGCGC